>JBEDIY010000020.1:0-23015 GCA_041173245.1 Bacteroidota bacterium
CAATAATAGTATGCTGCGCATAACGCTTCTCAAATTTGAGATGGTCTAAGAAAGGTTGCAATATGGCCGCGTATGCATCAGACATGAACCAAAAGTTTGGGCATAAAAAAAGTAGCCTAAAGTTAAGATACTTAAGGCTACTTAATATGATTTAGGAAACAAAGAGTAATTACCCTTCGATTTTTCCGCTAGCTATTTGTTGCTTGTAGATTGCTTTTAACACTTGTCCACGACGCACAACAGAAGGCTTTGTGAAAGCTTGACGCTCTCTTAATTGTAAAAGAGTTTTGCTTTTTTCAAACTTCTTTTTGTACTTCTTGAGCGCTTTGTCGATGTTTTCGCAGTCTTTTGAGTCGATAATTAACATACTATGATACCTCCTTAGGTGATTTTTAGGACTGCAAAGATAAGGGATGATTATTAATTAACAAACGGTTCCAAAAAATAATTTTCAAATTAGATGGACTTGCCTTTTAATGCACCCTTTACCGCCTCGTCCATGGCACGCTCGGCAAATGGTCTGGTGGTTTCGTTCAGGGCTTCAATTTTAGTTTGAATTAGGTTCTTGTCCTCCATTGTGATAGCCAGTTGTAGCGCTTGCAACGCAAGCGCGGTTTGGGTCACTTCTTCGGGGCTTAATAGAGATTGGTGTTTTACCATAAACTTTTCAGTAACGGCAAGGAGCTGCTCTCCTTCGGTTCTAGCTTCAACCAGGGCTCTAAGCACCATATCGGCCGCAGCATTTTCAATACTATCTTGTAACATCTTTTCTACCTGGTCGTCGGTTAAATCGAGGGCAGGCTTAACTTCAATAATTTGTTCAACACCACTTCGTAACTCTTTGGCTTTCACTACTAATATGCCATCTGCATTCAATAAAAATTGGATGTCAACTTTAGGGAGGCCAGCTGGCATACCAGGTATTCCGCTAAGGTTAAACTCGGCTAATTTACGGTTGTCTTTTACCAAATCTCGCTCCCCTTGGTACACCGAAATACGCATACTTGACTGTCCGTCTACGTGTGTGGTATATTGTCTACCCACCTGCGTAGGTACTTTTGAGTTACGTGGAACGAGCACTTCCATAAGGCCGCCCATGGTTTCTATTCCCAGGCTTAAAGGCGTTATATCGAGTAGTAAAAAGTCTTTGTTATTACCCGCTAGTATATCCGCCTGGACCGCTGCACCTAGTGCCACCACCTCGTCTGGATTGATACTATCATTGACAGGCTTTCCAAAAAAGGCAGCTACTGCTTCTTTAACTGCAGGAATACGGGTACTACCCCCCACCATTACTATGGCATCTATTTGACCGGAGGTTAGCTTAGCATCTGATAGCGCATTTTTACAACAATCAATCGTTTTGCCAATGATAGATGTGATCAATCCTTCAAAAACGGGCTTTGTAATTTGATATATTTGTCCTTCAATTGTTGTTTCAAACTGATCCGTACTACTTAAAGTTATTTTAGCTTCTTCCGCACTTAATCGAATGATTTGCAATAATTTAGGAGTTGTTTGTAAAACTTTAATATCAATTGATTTTTCCGCTAGCCAATAATCAATAATAGCACGGTCAATATCATCTCCACCTAAATAAGTATCCCCATTGGTAGAAAGTACATCAAATACCCCGTCGGTTATTTTAAGGATAGAAATATCAAAAGTACCACCTCCTAAATCGTATACCGCAATGGTCGTTTCCTCCTCTTTTTGAAGGCCTAGGCCGTATGCTAAACTCGCTGCTGTTGGCTCATTTACAATTCGGAGTACATCTAGTCCGGCTAATTTACCTGCATCGCGCGTAGCCTGACGCTGGGCATCATTAAAATAAGCAGGCACTGTAATTACCGCTTTTGTTACGGGTGTTTTTAAAATATGCTCGGCGCGTTTTTTTAATTCGGCCAGAATAAAAGAAGATAAATCGGTGGGTGAATAAAAACTGGAACCTACCTGCACTTTTACGAGCGCATCGGTGTTGTCATCAATTACTTTGTAGGTAAAATACCCGGCACTCTGACTAACATCTTTATAGCTTTTACCCATCAGGCGCTTGGCACTAAATATGGTATTAGCAGGGTCTGTCTCTAAAAACTGTTTAGCGCCCTGTCCAACTTCTGGATTGCCAAAAACATCAAAGTGCACCACACTAGGTACCAAACTTGAGCTATCATGCTCTTTTAAAGCAACGGGTTGCTTGGTTTCGGGATGAATGATGGCCACCAAACTATTGGTAGTACCTAAATCTATTCCCACAATCATTTCAGCCTTTTGAAGGCTACCAGTTGCGATATTAATGCCAATCTTTGCCATAAGTAGGCTGTAAAATTACGACTCTACCACCATAGTTCCACTCAAATAATCATGCAATGTGGTTCCTAGAAACGGAATAAAAAATGGATCAATGATGATGAGCCTTGCTAGGGATCGGATAAATATTTGACCTAGGCTTGCTTTAATAGTTCTGTCTAAAGTGCTTTTGCTAGATACTACCCTACAAGCAGTGAGCCATTTGGTGGGTGTTTTTGCAAACAAGAGCTCTAAAATAAAATAGTAAATAAATAGGGACCCGAAGAAAAACCAGCCAAAATTTAAGTGCATATAGCCCCAGTATAGTACATGAAAATTCCACCACTTGTACAGCAGAATTGCAAGTATCCAATAGAGTAGCGTATCAATTAAAAAGTTTAATACACGGGTACCATCTCCTACTTTTTTCATGGGGCAAAAATAACGCCTTGTTCCCGTAATTACCCTACTAACTATTCCTTACTTTTGCAACAACTAAGCGCACCGTTATGACTTTGATTGAAGAACTACGTTGGAGAGGCATGATTCAAGACATGATGCCAGGTACCGAAGAACTATTGGCAAAAGAAATGGTATCTGGCTATATTGGATTTGACCCTACTTCAGATAGTTTACATATTGGAAGTCTCGTGCCTATTTTACTTCTTGTTCATTTGCAAAATGCAGGGCATAAACCCTATGCACTTGTGGGTGGCGCTACCGGTATGGTGGGCGATCCATCAGGTAAAAGCGAAGAGCGTAATTTATTATCAGAAGATATTTTACTCCATAACCAAGAAGGTGTTCGAAAACAATTAGAAAGATTTTTAGACTTTGATGCATCTAAAAAAAATGCAGCTGTTATGGTGAATAACTATGACTGGTTTAAAGAAATTAATTTTCTTTCATTTATTAGAGACGCGGGCAAACATATCACGGTCAATTACATGATGGCCAAAGACAGTGTAAAAAAGAGATTAGAAGGTGACACAGGCATGAGCTTTACCGAATTCACCTACCAACTTATACAGGGTTACGATTTTTACTGGTTGTACCAAAACAAAAATTGCAAACTTCAAATGGGCGGAAGTGACCAGTGGGGCAACATCACCACAGGTACCGAACTTATCAGACGCAAAACAGGTGGCGAAGCATTTGCATTTACTTGCCCGCTTATCAAAAAAGCAGATGGTGGCAAATTTGGCAAAACAGAAAAAGGAAATATTTGGTTAGATCCTAAAAAAACAAGTCCTTATCAGTTTTATCAGTTTTGGTTAAACGCTTCTGACGAAGATGCAAAAGGCTGGATCAAAATATTTACACTTTTACCAGTTTCGCAAATTGAAGCTTTATTAACAGAGCATGAAGCCGCACCACACTTACGATTATTACAAAAGAAATTAGCAGAGTGCTTAACTACTTGGGTGCATAGTGATGCAGATTATGATTTTGCAGTTAAAGCTTCTGACATTTTATTTGGTAATGCCACCACTGAGGTATTACAAAGCTTGAATGAAAACGAACTATTACAAGTAATGGAAGGCGTACCTGCAGCAAAAGTGAGCAAAGCATCACTAGCTAACGGTTACGACCTGATAGACCTACTTGTTGAAACCAATATTTTTACAAGTAAAGGAGAAGCCAAAAAAATGTTTATTGCTGGTGGACTTGGTTTAAATAAATCCAAAATAGCAGTAGAAAAAACAAGTGTTAACACAGATGACCTTTTGCAAGGCAAATACTTATTACTTCAAAAAGGAAAGAAAAACTACTACTTGGTTATTGCGGAATAGTTCTTGATAAGCGTTATCTTAATTACAAAGCACCAAGCACATTCCACATGGCTTCTGCTAACACTGCATTTCCTTTTTCATTTAAATGTACGCGGTCGGTAGTTAAAATTTTAGACTCCTGATTGTTAGGATTGTTGGCTGTATTATAGTCCATAAAAACTTTTCGTACATCTACAAGTGGTAAATTATTTTTGGCACTAAAATCACGAATCCATTTGCTATACAAATTCAAATCACCGTCTAGTTGATTGCTATTGTCTGTTCTTTCACCAATTACCCCTGGTGTACACACAACCACTTTAGCACCCGATGCTTGAATTTTTTTAACAAGGGCTTCATAAAAAGGACCAAACTTCCAATAATCGGTACCGGTTCCTGAAGACGCTTTATGCCACACATCATTTACACCAATATAAATAACAACGATATCCGGATTTTTTGCAAGGACATCGTTTTCCATACGGAGGTACAAATCATATACTTTGTTGCCGCCTATTCCCGCACCTACCAATTCATATTTTTGATTCTTGCCTGCATTCGCAAGCATCTGCTCCATCATTTTAATATAACCGCCAGGTTTAGCCCCTGCTTCAGTAATAGAGTCACCAAAAAATACAATCTTTTTCTTTTTATCATCTCTAAAAGAGAGTAAAAACAAGCAGCCTATAAAAACGGATAATAAGAGTAATTTTTGCATGGGATTAGTATTTTGTCCTTTAAATATAAAACATTTGAACAAAGTGAGTGCCATTTAGGAGCTCAGCGCTAAATTATAGTCTGATTTTGAGGGTTTTAGCGAAAAACGAGTCTAAAATATTTGGAAAATTTTAAGTTGCACCCTATTTTTGCTGCCCATTCAGAAATGAATGACAGGATTGCCTGATAGTATAATGGTAGTACGACTGTTTTTGGTGCAGTTTGTCTTGGTTCGAATCCAGGTCGGGCAACCAAATTAAAAAGCCGCAATTTTATTGCGGCTTTTTTTATGCACTATTAAGGACATGATTATTTTTGAATCAGTGGTATGCAAACTTGTAAACTTTCTTTCCAATCTGGCTGACCAACACCAAAGTCTTGAATGATGGAACTGCAATCCATTAATGAATAATGAGGCCTTTTGGCGGGCGTTGGAAACGCTTCGGAACCAATTTTAGCAACCACGCAATTTGAATGAGTCATTTCGCCAATAGCTACCGCAAAATCATACCAACTTATAGCACCACTATTGCTGAAATGATAAATACCACTATGTTTATTGCCTGCTATTTTTTGAGCCACAATATGCATGATGGCAGCCGCTAAATCGGCAGCATAGGTTGGGGCACCAATTTGATCTCCTACTACATTTAATGAAGGGCGCTCCCCCATTAAACGTATCATGGTTTTCACAAAATTATTGCCAAACCTGCTATACACCCATGAGGTTCTAATGATAATGCTATCTGGATTGTTTGTTATAGCTAACTTTTCACCCTCCGCTTTTGACGCCCCATAATAATTAATTGGATCTGTTGCATCAGATGGCAAGTATGGGCTTGTGCCATTGCCATCAAAAACGTAATCGGTAGAAACGGTAATAAATAAAGCCCCAATTGCTTTACAGAATGCTGCTAACTTTCCAACAGCAACAGCATTAACTTGAAATGCTGCATCTCTGTCTGTTTCTGCCTTATCTACTGCTGTGTATGCGGCGCAGTTGATAACAACTGAGGGCTTGTGCACTGAAAAAAAATTGTCAATTGATTCGTTGGATGATAAATCTAATTGAGATCTATCTACAAGTAAAAAATCATACTGCACTTCAAATGCAGGTGCAAGTATTTCAAGTTCAGAACCTAATTGTCCATTTTTTCCTGTAACAACAATGAGCGGTTTAGACATGATTAGGTAATTTAAGAAAAACTTTTAGGTTGCTTGGTCCACTCCGACTTAGGAAGTGATTTAAAATAAGCATATGTTTTTTGAAGGCCTTCGGCACGAGAAACTGTTGGTGCCCAATGTAGCAAAGCAGCTGCTTTTGTAATATCTGGCTGGCGCTGTTTAGGATCATCTATAGGAAGTGGTTTGTAAATTATTTTTACACCAGCATCCGTTAATTTCAATACTTCTTCTGCAAAATCTTTTAAAGAAATTTCGTGGGGGTTACCAATATTTACTGGCATCGAATAGTCACTTAGCAATAACCTATAAATACCCTCAATCAAATCACTTACATAACAAAAGCTTCTTGTTTGAGATCCATCACCAAAAACGGTAAGGTCTTCACCTCTAAGCGCTTGACCAATAAAAGCCGGTAAAGCCCTGCCATCATTGAGTCGCATGCGTGGACCGTAGGTATTAAATATGCGTACAATTCTAGTTTCTACACCATGGAAAGTATGGTAAGCTCTTGTGATTGATTCCATAAAACGTTTGGCTTCATCATACACACCTCTTGGCCCCACAGGGTTTACATTTCCCCAATACGATTCTGGCTGCGGATGCACTAGTGGATCACCATATACTTCACTGGTACTAGCCACTAGTATTCTAGCGCCTTTATCTTTTGCAAGGCCTAAACAATTATGCGTACCAAGTGCTCCTACTTTTAAAGTTTGAATGGGTATTTTTAAATAATCGATAGGGCTTGCTGGTGATGCAAAA
Source organism: Bacteroidota bacterium (assembly GCA_041173245.1). GTDB lineage: Bacteria > Bacteroidota > Bacteroidia > Chitinophagales > Chitinophagaceae > Sediminibacterium. Next base: position 6,726 of record JBEDIY010000020.1, read on the forward strand.
TGCAAAATATAATCAAGCGGCCCATCTATTGTAATATGTTTAGTAATATCATGTAATACAAATGAAAAATTAGGTAAGCCTCTTAAGTGCTCAATATTTTTTTCGTCTCCGGTAATTAAATTATCCATGGCAATTACATGGGCGCCTTCAGACACAAAACGATCACATAAATGTGATCCTAAAAATCCAGCTGCTCCGGTAATTAATACCGTTTTATTTTTCATCATACTGTTTTTGCATTAAATGCTTGCTCTACCAATACTATAATAAGTAAACCCAAGCTCTTTCATTGCTTGTAATTCAAATAAATTTCGTCCGTCAAAAATTAATTTTGAAGGAAGTCTTTTTACTATTTCTTCAAAATCGGGTGTTCTAAAAACGCTCCACTCTGTTGCAATAATAAGTGCATCCGCCTTTTCAAGGGCTTCATATTGATTGGGTGCATAATTTATTGTATTACCCACAACCTGCTTCACATGCGCAGCAGCTTCTGGATCAAAGGCCGTAACGGTGGCCCCGCCATCCAGTAATGCCTGAATGATTGTAAGCGCTGGCGCTTCTCTGATATCATCTGTGTTGGGTTTAAAAGCCAAACCCCAGAGTGCAAAATGCTTGCCAGCCAGACTACCATTGTAGTGATTTTCCATTACATGCACCAAGTGCATTTTTTGCTTTTCATTAACGCGCTCAACTGCATTTAAAATTTTAAAATCGTAATCATGCGCTGCTGCTGATTTAATTAAAGCCTGCACATCTTTGGGGAAACAACTGCCACCATATCCAATACCAGAAAATAAAAAACGTTTACCAATTCTATCATCAGAACCTATACCCCTTCTTACCATATCCACATCGGCTCCCATTCTTTCGCAGAGTTGAGCAATTTCATTCATGAAAGATATTTTAGCTGCTAAAAAAGAATTGGCTGCATATTTTGTTAGTTCGGCACTGGCTTCATCCATGTAAATAACCGGATTGCCCTGACGCACAAAGGGCGCAAACAAATCACCCATTAATTTTTTTGCACGATCAGAACTAGTACCAATAACAACACGATCTGGCTTCATAAAATCATCTACGGCAACACCCTCACGTAAAAATTCAGGATTGCTTACCACATCAAATTCACCACTATAATTTTTTGCGATGGCAGCATGCACTTTAGCAGCAGTACCAACAGGCACGGTACTTTTATCTACAATAACCGCATAGCTTTTTAGCAAATGACCCAAGTCATCGGCTACTTTTAAAATGTATTGCAAATCGGCGTGACCATCAGCACCTGGCGGTGTAGGAAGTGCTAAAAAAATAATACTAGCCCCTTCTATTCCTTCCTTTAAATTGGTGGTGAATTGTAAACGTCCTTCCTGGAGGTTGCGCAAAAAAAGTTTTTCTAGGCCCGGCTCATAAATGGTAATTTCTCCACCAGACAAACGGGCCACTTTTGAAGCATCAATATCTACACAAGTTACTTTGTTGCCTGTTTCAGCAAAACAAGTGCCTGTTACAAGCCCAACATATCCGGTGCCAACAACTGCAATCTTCATAAATTATTTATTTATAAAATTTAAAACGGCCTCTGTAATATAAGTCAACTGTTCCATATCCATTTCGGTATGGATAGGTAATGAAATAACACGGTTTGTTAAATCGTCAGTGGTAGAAAGTAAAGTATCCGGCAAATTAAAAGAAGCAAACATTTTTTGCTTGTGCCCTGGAACCGGGTAATAAATCATAGAAGGAATACTCTTTTCTGCTAAATGCGCAATCAATCCATCTCTGTCGCCATCAAATAAAATAGTGTACTGATGAAATACGTGAGTAGAATAAGCAGCCGTTTTTGGAGTAGTAATGACTGCACAATTTTCAAAAGCTTGGTTATAAAATGTTGCAACGTTAGCCCTTGCTTGATTGTAGCGGTCTAAATGTTTTAATTTGATATTTAAAATAGCCGCTTGTATACTATCTAGTCTAGAATTACAACCAACGATGTCGTGGTAATACCTTTTTTCTTGACCATGGTTGGCTATCGTTTTTAAGGTATGTGCGACTGCATCGTCATTTGTAAATAATGCACCGCCATCACCAAATGCACCCAAGTTTTTACTCGGGTAAAAAGAAGTGGCGCCAATATGTCCCATGGTTCCGGTTTTTTTAACAGTCCCGTCTTTAAATGTATATGAGCAACCAATGGCTTGTGCATTGTCTTCGATTACATATAAGTTGTGCTTTTTTGCAATATTTAAAATCTCTTCCATGGGGGCAGCCTGACCGTACAAATGCACCGGAACAATCGCTTTTGTTTTTGGCGTAATCGCTTTTTCCAACAGGGCTGGATCCATACAAAATGTTATAGGATCTACTTCTACAAAAACAGGTTTTAACCTGAGCAGTGCCACCACCTCAGTGGTAGCGATATACGTAAAAGAAGGTGTAATTACTTCATCCCCTGGCTCAAGCCCAATGGCCATCATCGCAATTTGTAAGGCATCGGTACCATTGGCGCAAGGAATTACATGCTTAACATCCATGTAGGCAGCAAGTGCAGCAGCAAATTCTTGAACAGCCTTTCCGTTAATATAAGCTGCACTATCAAGTACTGCATGTATGGCAGCATCTACTTCGTCTTTAATTTGAAGGTATTGAGTTTTGGTGTCAACCATCTGAATGGGTCTCATATGCCAATATTTATAGGGCCAAAATTACTGCAAAAAAGCCTTTGTTCATCGGTTTATCGGAACACTTATTCTAGTAGATAAAACGTTGAAATGGGCATTAATTTGTTTATTTGCACTATAAACCACCATATTTTGCTTTTTATATACAACCTATTCATTTGGATCTACCCAAAAGCCGCATGGATACTTGGATTTATGAATCCAAAGGCAAAACAGTGGCATGAGGGCAGAAATGGAATTTTTAACAAATTAGCTGCCTCGTTTGAGCATAATCCCAAACCAGTTATTTGGATGCATTGTGCCTCGTTAGGTGAATTTGAACAAGGACGTCCGGTTTTAGAGGACCTTCAAAAGCAATACTCAAATTACCTTATTCTACTTACCTTTTTTTCACCATCTGGCTATGAAGTACATAAAAAATATAGCGGTGCAGATTTTGTTTTTTACTTGCCCATGGATAGCGCGGGAAATGCGCAACAATTTTTAAAAATAGTAAACCCATCCATTGCCATTTTTGTAAAGTATGAATTTTGGCATTACTATCTTACAGGGTTAAAAAAACGACAAATCCCTACAATTTTAATTGCTGGCATTTTTAGAAAAGACCAATTGTTTTTTACATGGTATGCTGGATTTTACAAAAAACTACTGCAAAGCTTTAGTGCTTTTTTTGTACAAGATCAAAGCTCACAATCTTTACTGCATTCTATTGGTATTAAAGATGAGGTATACACTAGTGGCGACACAAGATTTGACAGGGTTATTGAAATCGCCAACGCCTTTTCTCCCATAGATCCTATTACACATTTCTGCAACAATAGTTTAGTGCTGGTGGCAGGAAGTACCTGGCTTCAAGATGATGAAACCATTGCTCATTTTGAAAAAGCAAACCCGAATATTAAATTTATTATTGCTCCACACGATATCACCCACCAGAGGCTTCAAAACTGCTTAACCTTGTATAAAAATGCAGTACTGTATTCTGATTATTTACAGCAGTTGGATGAATCAGATATTGCGCCACAAAAGTTCAACACACTTATCATAGACAATATAGGCATGCTTAGTAAACTATACCACTACGCTACTGTAAGCTATATTGGCGGCGGATTTGGGGCAGATGGCATACATAACTGTCTAGAAGCAGCCGTACATTTTAAGCCCGTATTATTTGGACCAGTCTATGATAAATACATAGAAGCAGTGGGACTCATCGAAGCAGGTGGAGCGGTAAGTATTAAAGACGTATTAGATTTTGAATCTGTTGCTAATCATTTATTTAGCAACGAAGAAAGTAGAAATAAAATAGGGCAATTGGCAGGAAATTTTGTGCATGCCCATAAAGGCGCTTCTGCAAAAATTATACGCTATATTCAGGAAAATCGTCTTTTAACAAGTTGATCAAAATGCTTGACAGTAGCACTGTCTTCGTTCCAACCAATTTTTAATTTTAGTTCACGTTGTATCCAAAATTGCGCCTCTGGATAAATGGAAAACCCATCAATTGTTTTTATACTTCTTTCGTACATGGTTTCATCCCCTCTAAAAAGTTCTTGCACAAACAAAAAACGGTCATTGATGCCAATTCCTTTTTTTAATTCTTTGATGGGCTCGTTGTTAAGTAGGGACCCTATTTCTATTTGATTGGCTCGAAGTTTTTCGTTAAGTACAGGCATTGAATGAATCGACTGCATGAGTTGATTGATTTCTTCAAATTCATTTTTCTTTGACTGTAGTGCAAGGGTTGGAATTTCTGTAGCCGTATCAAACAACCAACCACTATTCATTTCTGAAATAACGGGTCCTTTTGATGAAACAACAGATGGGGTGTCGATTGGAATAACGGGTGACAGGTCTTCCGAAATATATTCCGGTATGTCAAGGGGTAGTTTTGCCTGAATTAATTGTTCAGGCCTTGCAGTTCTGGTACCCCTAGGCATTACTACCGAAACCCCCATTTTAGCCGGCTTTTCGGGCTCCACCGAGGGAGTATTAGCCGTTTCAAGTTCGGATAAAAGCATTTGAGCAGCAGCCATAAGCTCTTCGCTATTGGCGCCCTGATCAAAAAGATCTTTTAGTTTATGAATTAACGTACCAACTCTTTCCATTCTATGTAATACATTTGGGGTCTTAAATGAGACTGGTATCCGCTCCTATTTAACGTCTAATCTACAAATTTATTTGATACATGTTTATAGAACCTAACATAACAGGTGACAAAAGGGGCTGGATTGAAGTGATTTGCGGCAGTATGTTTAGCGGAAAAACCGAAGAACTCATTAGAAGGCTGAAGCGTGCAAAAATTGCAAATTTAAAAATTGAAATCTATAAACCATCATTAGATACGAGATACAACGAAACAGAAGTGGTAAGCCACGATGCCAACAGTATACCCTCTATTCCCGTAGACCATGCGCAATCAATTTTATTATTAGCAGGCGATGTAGATGTAATTGGTATTGATGAAGCGCAGTTTTTTGATGCAGAAATTACCATGGTTTGCGAGACTTTAGCAATGAGGGGTATACGTGTAATTGTAGCAGGATTAGACATGGATTATTTGGGTAAACCCTTTGGTCAAATGCCTAATTTATTAGCCGTTGCTGATTACATTACCAAGCTGCATGCAATATGTATGAAATGCGGCAATATCGCGCACGTTTCATTTAGAAAAACAGCCAACGAAAGTCAAGTATTACTTGGAGAAAAAGATACCTACGAACCACGTTGCAGAAAATGCATGCATGAAAAATAAAAACGCCATACTTGCTTTATTACAAAAAGATTTTCTGCTAGAACTCAGACAGCAGTACACGTTGTATGGTATTGTACTCTATGTGGTAACAACCATTTTTGTGGTGTACTTGTCGATGGGCCAACCGGATGATCAGGTATGGAATGGTTTATTTTGGGTGATTCAATTGTTTGTTTGTGTAAACGCGGTAGCAAAAAGTTTTTTGCAAGAAGGAAGTGGACGTATGTTATATTTTTACTCCATTACCAGTGCTCAAAATTTTGTACTCGCTAAACTTATTTTTAACCTAGTACTCATGCTTGCCATGAGCTTGTTAAGCTTGGCCGTTTTTACACTATTACTAGGGAACCCACTTACACATGCTCTTGTATTTACAGGCATTGTTTGCCTAGGAGGCATGAGCTTAAGTTTGGTATTTACTTTTCTAGCAGCCATCGCCGCTAAGGCACAGCAAAACGCTGCAATGATGGCTATCATGGGCTTTCCGCTCATAATACCTCAGCTTTTACTACTTATGAAAATTTCTGCAACAGGATTTTCATCTGTGATACAAGGTGGCTTTTTACAAATGGTAGGTATGCTAGTTGGACTCGATATTTTAGTTGTAGCACTAGCGCTAATTTTGTTTCCATTTTTATGGAAAGATTAAATCCGCATTAGAATCTTAATTAGAATCTTAAGTGTCTTACTGTTTGCCCTTTGTTAATGAGTTGCTTTAAAGAATCGATACCAATTTTTAGATGATTTTCAACAAAAGCACTGGTAACTTTTACATCACTCGCTTCTGTTTTTACACCTTCTGGTACCATGGGCTGATCACTCACTAACAACAAAGCGCCTGTTGGAATTTTATTGTAAAATCCAACTGTAAAAATAGTAGCTGTTTCCATATCAATGGCGTAAGCACGAACACGTGTCAAATAATCTTTAAATACTTCGTCGTGTTCCCATACCCTTCTATTGGTAGTATACACCGTGCCTGTCCAATAATCAACCTTATAGTCCCTAATTGTGGTTGAAATTGCTTTTTGCAAGGCAAAGGCTGGCATTGCTGGTACTTCTGGAGGGAAGTAGTCATTAGACGTTCCCTCTCCCCTGATGGCCGCGATGGGCAGTATTAAATCGCCTAAATTATTTCGTTTTTTAAGCCCTCCACATTTACCCAAAAACAATACCGCTTCTGGCTCAATAGCGGTTAATAAATCCATTACCGTAGCAGCACCCGGGCTTCCCATACCAAAATTGATAATGGTAATACCATTAGCTGTTGCGCACTGCATGGGACGATCTTTTCCAACTACTTCCACACCATTCCACTGTGCAAACAAGTTTACATAATTGCTAAAATTGGTCAGCAAAATATACTTACCAAAATTTTGAAGCTGCTCACCAGTATACCTGGGAAGCCAGTTGTTCACAATTTCTTCTTTCGTTTTCATAGGTTGGCATTTTAACCCAGTAGGGTTATATTTGAAAAAAGTTAATTGGCTAAATTACAAAAAAGCCATGATAATGCAATTCTTATGATTCAGGTAAACTATCCAGACTTTGCGTATCAGATTAAAACCTTAGACCAAAAAGAGCAAATTTTTGACCCCTTTCGAAAAATCTGGGTTCGCTTAACCCCCGAAGAATGGGTTCGTCAAAATTTTTTACAGGTGCTCGTACAAAAGCATCAAGTACCCGCTTCCCTCATTGCGATAGAAAAAGAAATCAAATGGGGCGACACAAAAAAAAGGTTTGATATCCTTGTTTATAAAGACACCAAACCCTGGTTAATTGTAGAATGTAAAGAAATGAATGTGCCCCTAAGCGAATCTGTACTCCAACAAGTATTGCATTATAACAGCAAATTAGAAACGCAGTATATCATTATCACAAATGGGAATGACACTTTTGGTTTTGATGTAAGAAATACGCAACCAACAGTATTAACTGCACTACCAAACTTTGTTACCGATTAAGGGAATATACCAAGTTCAGCATAAGACGTTCCCACTTTATTGATGGCACATACATAAGCTGCTGTGCGCATATCAGGTATGGATGGATTGTCTTTCCAAATTTGCATAATCTCTCTAGTTGCTGTAATCATGGTTTCTTCTAGTCCGCTATGCACTAAATCTACTTCTTCCGGACCATGCATAATAAAACTACGCTCTGCATTTGAAACTGTTTTACCAGTCAACTCTTCTATTTGAGAAAGGATATGGGTATTTAAATTTTCAGTAAATCTTTTTTCCATTCGTCCGTAACGCACATGACTTAAATTTTTAAGCCACTCAAAATAAGATACCGTTACGCCACCTGCATTCAAGTACATATCAGGAACAACAAGTGTTCCCTTGGCTGCAAAAATTTCATCTGCCTCTGGTGTTAAAGGACCGTTGGCTGCTTCACCAATAATTTTAGCTTGCACGCGTGGTGCATTTTCAGCGTTGATTACGTTTTCGAGTGCAGCAGGAATTAATATATCACAAGCAAGCTCCAAAGCATCCGTGCTCTTCGTAATATTGGTAGCCCCTGGAAAATTTAAAATAGAACCCGTTTTTTTACGGTGTTGAAAAACATCTTCTTCGTTAAGACCGTCTGCATTAAAAATAGCACCTTCAAATTCTGCAATTGCAATCACTTTAGATCCATGTTCTCTAAAAAATTTGGCACTATGGTAACCTACATTTCCTAAACCTTGCACTACTACAGTTTTACCTGCAACACCAACAGTTAAGCCGCGTTTCTCCATTTCTTCTTTCAAATTACACACTTCACGGATACCAAAAAACACACCAAGTCCCGTCGCTTCTTTTCTACCCCTCACACCACCTTGCGTAATTGGCTTGCCCGTTACACAACCTGCTGCATCAATTTCACCCGGTTTTAGAGAAGCATAGGTATCAACAATCCATGCCATCTCTCGCTCTCCGGTACCGTAATCAGGCGCGGGAACATCAATGCCAGGACCAATAAAATTCTTTTTAACAAGCTCTGCAGTATACCTACGTGTAATTTTTTCCAACTCATAGACAGAGTGTTCACGCGGATTGATTTTAATCCCGCCTTTGCCGCCCCCAAATGGAACGTTCACGATAGCACACTTGTATGTCATAAGTGATGCTAGTGCCATCACTTCGTCTTGGTTCACTTCTTCACTAAAACGAATACCACCCTTACAAGGAGATTTGTGTTGCGAGTGTTGTACACGATAGGCTTCAATTACTTCAATTCTACCATCATCCATTTTTACTGGAAAACGCATACTGTAAACGCTATTACAAGCTTTAATTTGCTCAAGCAACCCATTTTCCCAATTGGTAAACTTAGACGCTTTATCAAAACTTTTTTCTACACTTTTAAAAAAACTATAGGGTGTATTACTAGACATAACAATAAATTTATTTGTTTTCTAATTTTGAGATTTTTTTATCAATGGAATAAACGTATAAAAAAAGACCCGTTACAATGGTTGCCACTACAGCCATCACAACATAAATTTTTCCGTTGCTACGCATCACATCTATGTTTGCATTTGCAGCAACATCTTGAGCCTGAGTAGTAACAAAACAACCAAGCGCAAATAATACAAGCAGGAATGATTTCAAATATTTTTTCATAATTTATTTTGCTTTAAGTAATTCGTATCTGATTTTTAAGGTACTCACCCACACACCAAGTAATGTCCAACCAATAACGGCCGGATAAAATACAGACCTCATATTGGCATCCATATCTTTTCCATTAATACCAGGGTTGCCTTCACTTCCCTGACCGCCAGGATGAAGTGACTCTGTGAGTCTTGGTAAAATCCATAGTGTAGGGAAGAGCATGAAAAAAGCAAAAATGTTATACACCGAAGCAATGCGTGAACGTTTATCTTCGTCTGTCATGCTGCCGCGCAAAACAAAATAAGCAAGGTAAATAAGCATGGCAATAGCCGCACCATTTTGCTTTGGGTCTCCACTCCATGGACTACCCCACTGATAGTTTGCCCAAATGGCACCTGTAGATAAACCTAGAAAACCATATAAGGTACCAGTGGCTGCAAAGGCCTTAGAATAAAAATCATCGATGGGTGAAGTGGTTCGCAAATATTTAGCAGCATACCACACCGAAACAAAAAGTAATATCATCATGGCAAACCACATTGGAACATGAAAAAACATGTTACGAATAGAGTGTTCAAGCCTGTCATCTAATTTTGGAACCTTGACAATAAAACCATAAATACTAGTGTAAAAAAGGAGCAAAAATGCAACCCATTTCCACCATGCTTTTCGAATCATATTCAATCATTTAGATGACCTACAGCGTTTAGTAAACTAACAGATGTAAGTGCAAAATTAAGCGAACCCGTACAATAATGAACAGTATTAACAAATATTAATCCACATTAGCATAAAATTGGCAAATTTATTTGTTTAATCTTGTGCAAAATTATAACACAATGGACGGCCCTTTGTTGCAAATTAATCAGCTCACCGTTTCCTTTGATAAAGAGAACAAAAGCTTTACTGCTGTAAAGAACCTCAACTTAAGTGTTTGTAGGGGAGAAATTAGGGCACTTGTAGGGGAATCAGGGTCTGGCAAATCGGTTACATCGATGAGTATTTTACAACTCATTCCAAGCCCTCCTGTTTCCTATAAAAGCGGTTCTATCTTGTTTTACAAAAGTGAAAGCGAGTGTATTGATTTACTTCAATTGAATTCGACCGAATTACAAGCCATAAGAGGTGCGAAAATTGCAATGATTTTTCAGGAGCCGATGACTGCACTTAATCCTGTAATTACTTGTGGCGATCAAATCATTGAAACCATCATGTTGCACCAACAGCTTTCAAAAGAAGCAGCAACAAAAGAAGCCATTGATTTATTTACAAGCGTTAAAATAAATGACCCAGAAAAAGCAATTAATAAGTATCCGCACGAATTAAGTGGTGGGCAAAAGCAGCGCGTTATGATTGCCATGGCCATGAGTGGAAAACCTGATTTACTCATTTGTGACGAGCCCACTACAGCACTTGATGTTCAAGTACAAAAAAGCATTTTGGAACTGCTTAAACATTTGCAACATGAAACGGGTATGGGTATTTTATTTATCACCCATGATTTAAATGTTGTGGCGTCTTTTGCAGATGCAGTAACCGTTTTATACAAAGGTGAAGTAGTAGAAGAAAATTCAACAAAAGCATTATTTGAAAACCCCTTACACCCTTATACAAAAGCACTATTAGCATGCAGGCCCGGCTTATATCCCAAAGGATACAAGCTTCCTGTTGTGTATGATTTTTTGTCAAATCCAAACTTCAAAGTCCCCCCTATTGTGAGTGATACGGAAGTGCCATTAATAAACAATCAAGCCACCTTATTAGCCGTTAAAAATGTTTCGATTCATTTTCCAGTGGCTACCAATATTTTTGGAAAAGTTACCAAAAGTTTTACCGCCGTAGATCAAATTTCTTTTGACATTAAAGAAGGCGAAACCCTTGGCCTTGTTGGACAATCGGGATGTGGCAAAACAACACTTGGAAGGTCAATTGTTGGATTACAAACAATTAACGAAGGAACCATTATTTATAAAGGAGAAACCATCGCCACTCCAAACAAACCATACAATCAGCAATATAAAAAAATAATTCAACTCATTTTTCAAGACCCTTATAGTTCGTTACATCCACGCATGCGAATTGGTGATGCCATCGCCGAACCGCTGCAGGTACACCAAATAGTAAATAATAAATCAGAAAGAAAGGAGCGGGTTATTGAAATGCTAGAAAAAGTGGAGCTCCCCGCCGATTGCTACAATAAATACCCCCATGAATTTAGTGGTGGTCAACGTCAAAGAATTGTAATTGCCAGAGCACTTATTATGGAACCCAAATTTGTAATTTGCGACGAGAGCGTTTCTGCCCTCGATGTTAGCGTTCAAGCACAAGTACTTAATTTGCTAAATGACCTAAAAGCGTCCATGCAGTTTTCTGCATTATTTATTACCCATGACCTAGCTGTCGTGAAATACATTAGTGACCAAATTATGGTCATGAATGCGGGAAGATTAGAAGAAATTGGACCTGCAAACACTGTTTATAATTCGCCTAAAAGCCTTTATACACAGGAACTTATTGCAGCCCTGCCTTAATTTTGGCATTTTTTACCTACTTTTGCAGCCTTCACTAAAAAATCATGCCGTAACATGAAATTATCACAATTTAAGTTCGATCTACCTCTAAACCTGATCGCACAAAATCCAACCAAAAGAAGAGAAGACAGTCGCCTTCTTGTAGTAGACAAAAAAAGTGGTCATATGGAAAATAAATATTTCCGTGACATTTTAGAATACTATGATGATAAAGATGTTTTCGTAGTAAACAACACCAAAGTTTTTCCAGCACGCATGTATGGTCGCAAAGAAAAAACAGGTGCTAAAATTGAAGTTTTTTTACTCCGTGAATTAAACAAGCCAAACCGTTTATGGGATGTGATTGTTGATCCCGCAAGAAAAATAAGAGTAGGTAATAAATTATATTTTGGTGACAACGAAGAACTTGTTGCAGAAGTTATAGATAATACCACAAGCCGTGGACGTACCATTCGTTTTTTATGGGACGACGACGATGAAAGTTTCAAAAAAATGTTAGAGTTTTTAGGAGAGACACCGCTACCTAAATACATTAAACGCAAACCAGACGAGGAAGACAAAGAACGTTACCAAACCGTATATGCAAAGCATGAAGGTGCGGTTGCAGCGCCTACTGCTGGATTACACTTTAGTAAAGAACTCATCAAAAGATGTGAAATATTAGGTGTAAAATTTGCAGAAGTAACTCTACACACTGGCCTTGGTACATTTAGACCTATTGAAGTAGAAGACTTAAGCAAACATAAAATGGATGCCGAGTACTACCAGATTACTGATGAGGCTTGCAATATTGTGAACAAAGCCAAAACAAATGGTAAACGTATTTGCGCTATCGGCACCACCACCATGCGTGCCATGGAAAGCAGCTTTACAGCACAAAAATTACTGAAACCAAGCGAAGGTTGGACCAATCACTTTATACATCCTCCTTACAATTTTAATGTAGCAGACAGTCTTGTAACCAACTTCCATTTACCAAAAACAAGCTTACTAATTATGACCTGTGCTTTTGCTGGTTATGATTTAGCCATAGAAGCCTACAAAAAGGCCATCAAAGACAAGTACCGTTTCTTTAGTTACGGTGATGCGCTATTGATTATCTAATGTTTTAATATTACTGAAAACCTAGTTAGCTTCTACTAACAATTGAAGTCTGGCTAGGTTTTTTTCCATTAAAGTACCTAGTATTTTATCATTCATGAGCGAACTCAAGCGCTCCCAGGGATACCATGCAACTTCTTGTTCGAACTGCCACTGAAAAATGGTAACAGACTGATCTGTATTGTATATCAATCTAAATTTTGTTAAATAATTTGCTTCTGCAGTGTTCCAGTTGGCAACAATCAAAGAGTCTGATACAGAAATTATTTGCACTTGTTGACGCTTATCTACAGTAGCACTATCCATCCCTTCCATCCACAAATGCCACTGCTTTATATCTTGTACCAATGGTAATATGGATGCAGGTTTTGCTTTCATATTTACAGCTCTTGAAACAACATTATGAGATGGCAATAACAATCCACCTAATGTAAATAAAACAAAAAATACAATAACACTAATAATACCTAATTTAATAACGCGCATGTTAATCCCATTTAAATGTTTTAAAAGCAACCCCATATACACCCACAATCCATAAACCAAGAATCAATAGTTCTTTACTGCAGGCTGCTAATGAAGCGCCTTCAAAAGCAATATTACGCATCGCATTATTAAAATGCGTTAAAGGAAGCGCATTACAAATAGGCTGAAGCCAAGTTGGAAAAGATTCTACAGCAAAAAAAGTGCCCGCTAATAAAAACTGAGGCAACGTAAATAAATTTGCAAATGGTGGAATGGTACTTTCATTTTTAGCAAGCCCACTCACAATAAAGCCAAAACCCATAAATAAAACAAGCGCTATAAAACTTAAAAGCATAATTGTTAAAAAAGTAGTAAACCCATGCACGAGCGTAAATCCAAATGCATAATGACCAACACCTATTACAATAATTGCTGTCAATAATTGAAACAAAACCCTACTAAGCGCTTCTCCAAGTACAATATAAGCGCGCTTTATTGGCGTGGCATAAAAACGTTTAAGCACAAGTTGCTGACGCAGATTAAAAAATAAAAAAGCAACACCAAAAACACCAGAACTAAGTAAAGAAAACCCTAGCTGACCAGGCAGTATAAAATCGATGGTTTTATAGGCCCTTCCAGGTATTTGCGAAACAGTTGCATCGACGCGGGCAAGGGTTTGGTTACTTGCAAAATACTTTTGATTCATGCCCGCTATCACGCCTTGTAATACAGACTGTAATAGTTGCATGTTTTGAGGCATGACAGCGCCAGAACTTGTTATTTTAATGGTATAGGCTGGACTTAATAAGCCCGTTTTTGAAATTAATACTTTTGCAGTGATTCTGCCCTTTTCTAATTCTTGATGCAAGAAAGCTTCATCTCCCTTTACTATTTTAATACTATTGATTTGAGAGAGCGCTGTGTAAATAGGACTAGATGTATCTGAACTTTGATCAATCGCGATTTTAACGGATGTTTTTCCATTACCCCCGCCAATAAACCCAAAAACCAAAATAAAAATCAAGGGAAATGCAATACTAAATACGACTGCAGAAGGACTCCGCAAAATAGCCTTTAAGCTGCCTTTTGTTATGGCAAGCATTGCTTTTAATTGACTGTACTTTGCAGGCATACGAATAGATTAAAAACGGTAAAATTAATGAACAGTAACTGTGTAAGGTAATTTTGCCTGTGGGACTCCCACCATCGCTTTTACTTTTTTTACTTGTTGCATCATCATTAACTGGTCAGGGCCTAACTCCGATTCTATCAATTGCATAGAAACCGTTCGCTTATAATTATTGAAGAGCTGTTCCAAAATATTCTTTTTTTCGGGATACTCTTTGAGTTTATAGCTTTTTAATTTAGCCATGGATGCAGCTGCTTTAATGGCATCGGAAAGGGTACCAATTTCATCAACAAGCCCAACAGTTAAACCCCTAGTACCGGTCCATACGCGGCCCTGAGCAATACTGTCAATGTATAGCATATCTCTTTTACGACCCTCTGATACACGTGATTTAAACGTATGGTAAATAGAATCGGTAGCAGCCTGCAAAAATCTTTTTTCAGGTTCTGTTAAAGCTCTATCCATACTTCCCATATCTGCATATGGGCCTGTTTTTACCCTATCAGTAGTGATTCCAATTTTATTTTTTAAAAACGATTCGATATTTGGGATAATACTAAATACCCCGATGGAGCCTGTAATTGTTGACTCGTTGGCAAACACTTTATTGGCATTACAAGCAATATAATAACCACCTGATGCAGCTACATCTCCCATGGAAACAACCACTGGCTTTTCTTTTTTAGCGAGGCTAACTTCTCTCCAAATCACATCGCTAGCAAGTGCACTTCCACCCGGAGAATTTACACGAAGTACAATGGCTTTCACTGATTTATCCAAACGCGCTTTTCTAATCAGCTCTTTGTAATCATCACTAGCTACTTGTTCGTCGGTACCGGTTCCACCAATAATATCACCACTTGCATAAATAATTGCAATTTTTTCTGAAGCAGTAGATTCGTTAAGCGTTACAGATTTTGAATATTCACCAAAATAAATAAAATTAATTTTTGAATTGATTGGCAAATTTAAACGACCCGTTATTTCGTTTTTGATTTGGTCGTCGTATTTTAATCCATCAATTAATTTAAACTGAACGGCATCTGCTGCTGTTTGAATTTTACCTTGAACAGCTAAAGATCGTATGAGCGCTGAATCTAAATTACGCGCAGTAGCTGTTTGGTATAAAAATTGATTGTATAAATCACCGAGCCATACACTTGTTTGCAAGCGGTTGGCATCCGTCATTTGTGTTTCACGAAGTGGCTCAGTAGCACTTTTAAACTTTCCAGCATAAATAATTTGTGGCTTAATTTCTAATTTATCCAACATGCCTTTTAAGAAAATTAAATTACTTGAAAACCCTGCCCACTCAAGTCCACCTTGAGGGTGCACAAAAATCTTTTGCGCCACATTAGCAACCGCATATCCTTTTTGAGAAATTGTTTCACCGTATGCCACCACAAATTTCTTGGACTTTCTAAAATCTAGTAACGCCTTTCTAATTTCTTCAGATGCCCCAAATCCATTCGCATTATCACTCGCTAATATATAAATTCCTTCGACGTTAGCATCCTGTTTAGCATGCTCAATAAGCCTTACCATTTCAAATAGTGACGGGGTTTCAAAGTTTTCATCACTTGTTAAAGAAGCAAATGGATTTTCTTGCACTATTTCTTTAAAAGGCTTAGACAAGTCTAACACCAATACGGCATCGGAACCAATAAGCGGTTTATCGGAACTTGAAGCTGATGCTGCAAGACCAATCAGCACCATAACACCTAGTATTGAAAAAACAATCAATGCGAGTAAACTAGCAAAAAATATTTTAAAAAAGCTCTTCATAGAAATGGGTTTAAATAAAAGGGGAACAATATTGTTCACAACTGCATTTAAAGACGTGAAATTAAAGATATTTGAGGCGATTAATGGGGTAATTTATGAACACAGCATATTTACTGATAGGCGGGAATTTAGGAGACCGAGCGGCTTATTTAGCGCTAGCTGTCAGGCATATAACGGCCCGATGCGGTAGCGTTACTATAACCTCCTCTATTTATGAAACGGCTGCTTGGGGGAATACCAACCA
>JBEDIY010000021.1:0-10181 GCA_041173245.1 Bacteroidota bacterium
GAAAAAGTTAGGGTCGGAAAATAAATTACTAGGTAAATAGTCGCCATTGATGGTTGGCCAAGTAGGTGCAACCATGGCTGCTTTGTGTCCCGCCATAAGGGCGCCATACATGAGTTGTAGCACTAGTAGCGCAAGTATTAGCAAATTAAATGACTTGGCTTTTTTAACTGCCTGATGCATGCCAGCAGAAATTTGTAGTGCTGTTGTTGGAACCCGGAGTTGCAGTGCAAACCAAAATGTATAAGAGAGTAAACCTAATGCAAAAATAAAATGCAGTGCGAGGCGAGTTGGCTTTACATACACGGCGTCACCTTCTAATCCACTCGCTACCATAATCCAACCAATAGCACCTTGCATGATGCCTAAAAAAAAGAGTACCGCCAGTGGCTTAATCATTTCTTTTTTAAAATGCTTAGCTAGTATAAACCAAATAAATCCACCCGCAAAAACAAGACCAATAATTCTGGCCCACAAACGGTGAAACCATTCCCAAAAAAATATGTATTTGAAATTTTCTAGATCAAACTCAAAATTTAATAATTGAAACTGTGGCGTTTGTTTATATTTCGCAAACTCAATAAGCCATGCCTGCTCTGAAAGTGGCGGAAGCGCACCCGTTATTACTTCCCACTCCGTAATAGAAAGCCCACTGCCTGTTAAACGTGTAACACCACCAAGCACAAATTGAATGACCGTCATGACGACACCCACTAAAAGCCAGTTTGCTACTAATTTATTGGAACGATTTGCAGAATTCATACGATACAAAGATAGCAATTAGATGCATCTTATTTTTTACCTATTTTGCATCAAATTGTGGAAACAATAAACGATGTTACTGAACAACTATCAAACAGCGCTATTAGAAGCAGGGCTTGACGAAGCCGGCAGGGGTTGTTATGCAGGACCGGTATTTGCAGCAGCTGTTATTTTACCGCCCAATTTTTACCATCCGCTTTTAAATGATAGTAAAAAACTAACCGAAAAAAATAGAGCTATTTTAAAACCCATCATCGAAAAAGAAGCCATTGCATGGGCCGTTGCAAGTATATCACACACCGAAATTGATGTTATCAATATTTTACAAGCTTCTATTAAAGCGATGCATTTGGCAGTAGCTGCACTCAATAAAAAGCCAAAATATTTAATTGTAGATGGCAACCGCTTTAAGCCCTATAAAAAAATACAACATACCTGCATTGTAAAAGGCGATGGTAAATATGCATCGATTGCAGCTGCGAGTATTTTAGCAAAGACACATAGAGATGCTTATTTAGATACACTGCATAATGCATACCCTATGTATGGATGGAATAAAAACAAGGGATACGGAACCGCTGTACACCGCGCAGCTATTGAGGTACACGGATTATGTGAGCACCATAGAAAAAGTTTTGCTATCCTTCCCACACCCCCGCACCTTCTCTAATAACGGTGTAATCATCGGTGGTACAATCAATAATGGTAGAAGGAATCATACCGCCAATACCGCCATCAATTACGATGTCAACTAATTTTTCAAAGTTGGAATGTATGACGAAAGGGTCGGTGTAGTCTTCTACCATTTCGCCAGGTAAAGACGCTGATAAAATAGGATGTTCGAGTGCAGCAACAATGGCACTGGCAATATTATTATCTGGTATACGAAGTCCGATGGTGTTTTTTTTATTTTGTAAAAGCTTTGGCACTTGCTTACTCGCTGGTAAAATAAATGTAAAAGGACCCGGTAAATAATTTTTTAGCAGCCTATACAGTGGTGTTGAAATAGACTTAGCGTATTTACTTAAATCGGAAAGGTCGGCACAAACAAAACTTAATTGTGCTTTACTAGGATCTACCCCTTTTATTTGTGCAATTTTTTCTATGGCTTTGGGATGAAATATATCACAACCCAATCCATAAATAGTATCGGTAGGGTACGCAATAATGCCACCGCTTTTAAGACAGTCTACTACGGTAGCAATATGTCGAGGGTTGGGGTTGTTAGGATGTATTTCTAATAACATGTTATAGAATCTCCCACACTTCGCGGCCACGTAGCATTTTATCCAAATCGCCTTTTCCTTTTGTAGCGATCACTTCTTCGATTTGCATGGCCATTACGTCTTCGTAACAAGCTCTATCGGTTTCAAAGAAAACACCAAAAGGTCTTGGAAAATGTCCGTCTGGTTTAGTAGGCGAATCAAATAATCGAACCAGCACTTGTGCTTTATAAAAATCTCTTTCGTCGTGGATCCATAAATCATCGGTACTAGCACCTTCTCCAAGTTCTACAACAACAGGTTTTAATCCATCAAATTTGATACCCTTGTTACCATTAGCACCAAAAATTAATGGTTTGCCTTGTTCTAAAAATAAAGCCTCTTCCTGCTTGGTTGCTTTTTCTGTAAATATTTCAAAAGCGCCATCATTAAAGATGTTGCAGTTCTGGTAGATCTCTAAAAATGAAGCGCCTCTGTGTTGATGTGAACGTGTAAGCATTGCTTGTAGGTGCTTAGGATCACGGTCCATGCTGCGTGCAATAAAACTTGCATCGGCACCAAGTGCCAAAGCAGCTGGATTAAATGGATGATCGATACTTCCGTAAGGCGTACTTTTTGTAATCTTATGTTCTTCGGAAGTTGGTGAATACTGCCCTTTTGTTAAACCATAAATTTGGTTGTTAAACATCATAATATTAACGTCAAAATTTCGACGTAATAAATGAATGGTATGGTTACCTCCAATACTTAAACTATCTCCATCACCAGTTACAATCCAAACACTTAACTCGGGTCTAGTGGCTTTTAAACCACTAGCGATTGCCGTTGCACGTCCATGAATAGAGTGCATACCAAATGTATTCATGTAATAAGGAAAACGACTACTACAACCAATACCACTAATAATGACGATGTTTTCTTTGGGAACACCAATATTTGGCATCACTTTTTGAACCTGGGCCAAAATAGAATAATCTCCACAGCCTGGGCACCAACGAACCTCTTGATCTGTTGCAAAATCTTTAGCGGTTAAAATAGGCGCTTGGGTTATAGTATCTGTAGACATCTGGTATTATTTGAATGATTCGAGCCCTAAAGGTCCGACTAAATTTAATAATGAACACAAAATTTTTACCCTATTACAAGCGCCTCCCAAAATTCGGCACCTCGGCGGGTATGCGGTATAACAATAGTTCCGCCTACAATGTTGGCTACTGCAAATATTTCATACACTTCGTCTGTAGAAAGGCCTAACTCATGACATTTTTGAAGGTGGTACTTGATACAATCGTCACATCTGAGTACCATACTTGCTACGAGGCCTAGCATTTCTTTTGTTTTTTTATCGATGGCACCGTCGTCGTAGGTATTGGTATCTAAATTCCACAAACGCTTTAAAACGAGGTTGTCTTTACTTAATATAACGTCATTCATTTTTTGACGGTAATCATTAAACTCTTGTATTGAATTATCCATTGTTGTGTTTTTAAAGGTTTTAACGTTCTACTCTTTTTATCCAATCCTGTAATCCTGCATGAATTTTTTTAGCAACGTCTTTTTGAAAATCGGGGTTAATAATTTTTTGCTCATCATCTAGGTTAGATAAAAAGGCTACTTCTACTAAACAACTGGGGAACTCAGTTGGTTGACTGAGTGCAAAATTAAAACTACCCACATTGCCAAATTCATTAAGGCCCAGTTCTAACATCCTATTTAAAATAGTTTGTGTGAGGGGCCTAAATCCGACATGCTTGTAATAGGTACTAACTCCATTAATGTAAGGGCTATTACTTGAATTTAAATGAAGACTAATTACCACATGTGGAAGCTGTGCTTGCAGCCACAATATCCGGTCTTTGTTATCAAACGTAGAATCTGAATTGCGCGTCATGAGTACATTTTCAACACCTGCATCTCTTAGATGTTGCTCTAGCGCCTTGGCAAATAATAAAGTGGCATTTTTTTCTTGAACATTGGTACAAATTCCACTAGCCCCCACGTTGGTTCCACCATGTCCTGCATCAATGGCTACAATCATGGTGTTAAGGTCTAATTTTTGTGGCGGTCTTCTTACGATTAGTTCGAGTCCTTTAGCACCGTAGGAAAGCGCATAACCCCAGTGTTGCTTGTGTTGTAACTCAATAGTTACCCTAAGCACATCATCTTCTACTTGATGATAGTAAATATTTTTTACTTCTTGCAAACTAGAGAGCTGTGTAATCCAGTTGGTATTGGAAGCAACACCATAAATTTCTACAACAATAGTAGATGGATTAATATCCATCCAAGATTTATACGGAAGTTTTTCCGGTAGCCGAATAGAAACATAATCAAATAAAGAATCTCCTTTTGCAATAATGGAATTACTGGTATACGGAAAAGGAGTAAGTGGCTTGTCAAGTGCGGTTGTATCTACTATAATAAACTGCCTATCGATGTAGGCAAAATGATTTTTTGAAAGCTGCACCTGAAACATAGATTTAGCAGTATCCACCACCTTAAGTAACACGCTCGTGTCAAGGTAGCCCATTTTGGCACCGCCTAGCCTGTCTTCGCCAAGGCCATATGCTAAAGCCGGTAATTTACCCGCCGTTCTGGCCCAAAAACCAGTGTAGCCGGTGTTTTGCGCGGCAACTGACTGTATAAAAAAGATAGCAATACATAGGGTGGCCCTTACATGATTCATGTAGCCAAGATACAAAAAATAGAATTCAATTAAAGCTTGTAGCCATCATCCGCTACCAACCTGTCTGCAATTCTGCGGCGAGACTCTTTGGTATTATATGGGTCTACTTTGGTAAAGCGCTTAAGTCCAATATGCATCATGCGAAGTTCATCACCATCTGCAAAACTATTGAGTGCATCTTTACCTGCTTTATTGATACGGTCTGCGGCATCATATAAATAAGTGCGCATAATATCTATTTCAATACTTGTAGCTACTTCTCCATTTTTTTGAGTAAGTTTCATTACACGTAGAAGTGCACTCTCGGTATGAAATACTTCAATGGCCATATCTGCAATATTCATGAGTACTTCCTGCTCTTTTTCAAGTTGCATCATCAATTTTTGGACAGCAGCACCTGCCACCATTAATATCGCTTTCTTAAAATTTTTGATGCATTTAATTTCTTTTGCAAAAGCCGCATCATCGGTATCACCAAAATCTGGAATACTCATGAGTTCTTTTTGCACCGCCATAGCAGGTGTCATTAAATCTAATTTTCCTTTCATGGCGCGCTTTAACACCATGTCTACAGTTAGTAACCGATTAATTTCATTGGTACCTTCGTAAATGCGGTTGATTCTACTATCGCGGTATCCTTTTGAAATTTGATACTCATCACTAAAGCCATTTCCTCCATGAATTTGCACACCCTCGTCTACCACAAAATCAAGTACTTCACTACCAAATACTTTTAACATCGCACACTCAATAGCAAATTCTTCTGCGGCACCTAGCAAGGCCTCTGCAAACGTTTTACCTTCTTGTAGCAAAGCATGTTCCTTATCATCAATCCATTTTGCTGTTCGGTATAGACCAGACTCGCACACCCACATTTTTATAGCCATTTCTGCCATCTTATGTTTGATGGCACCAAATTTTGCAATAGGCAATTTAAACTGCTCTCTTGTTTTCGCGTATTGCACAGTCACTGTAGTTGCTCTTTTAGCACCACCTAATGTTGCTGCACATAATTTTAAACGACCAATATTAAGTACGTTAAACGCTATGATATGTCCTTTGCCTATTTCGCCCAAAACGTTGCCTACAGGCACTTTGCAGTCTTGAAAATACAATTGAACGGTAGAAGATCCTTTGATACCCATTTTATGTTCTTCGGGACCTTGGGTGAAACCTTCGGTACCTCTTTCAACAATAAACCCAGTAAATTTTTCACCGTCGATTTTTGCAAATACAGTGTAGACGTCTGCAAAACCACCATTGGTGATCCAACATTTTTGTCCATTTAAAATATAATGCTGTCCATCACCTGATAAAACGGCATTTGTTTTTGCGCTAAGTGCATCGCTACCACTATTAGGCTCTGTTAAACCATATGCACCTTTCCACTCGCCACTTGCTAGCTTAGGGATGTATTTTTGTTTTTGCGCGTCTGTTCCGAAATATAAAATAGGAAGGGTACCAATACCTGTATGAGCAGCAATAGCTACCGAAAAAGAATAGCCTCCACCTAGTGCTTCATTAACAATAGTAGATGTAATAAAATCTTTTCCTAGGCCACCATACTCTTCGGGACATGAAGTAGACAAAAGACCCTGCTCACCCGCTTTTTCCATGAGTGAGGGCATTAAACCCGCCTCTAGTTTATCGATACGATCTACAATCGGCAAAATTTCTGTGTTGATGAATTGATCACACATATCTTTTACCATCTGTTGTTCTTCATTAAATTCTTCTGGAATAAAAGTAGCATCTGGCGTGCTTTCTTTAATGATCCACTCACCACCGAGTAATGGTTTTTGATTTGAAGTTTCCATATCTATGATTTAAAAAATTATAATAAATTATCGTACACTTTTTGAAACACTTGTTTGACAATTTCAATTTCATTTTTGCCAACACCCACAAGTGCTTCATCCATAGTTTGATTGGCTAGTTCGATAGTTTTATCTTGCAACAATTTTGCAGACTCTGTTAAGCACACCAAATTAATACGTCGATCATCTTTAGAAGGCATGCGCTTAACAAGTTTTTGCTTTTCTAGGTTGTCTAGTAAACGAGTAATGCTTGGCTTATCTCTAAATGTTCGGTTACAAAGTTCTTGCTGACTCAGTCCATCTTGTTTCCATAAATGATAGAGTACACTCCACTGTTCAATGGTAATTTCGAGCCCTGCGAGTCTGAAGTTTTTTTGTAAACGCCTGGCAACAGCGGTAGACGCCATACCATTGATAACGCTGTATAATTCGCCTCTTTTAAATTGGTTGTTTGACATATAGTTAGTTATGCAACTATTTCAAAGTACGGCTGTTTTTGGTAAAAAACCAAGAAAAATTATGAAATGGCAGAGGCTTTGGTTCAAACTGGCCAATTATTGATTTTCTTTGTTACATGTACCTTTTTACAGTAACCATTTGCTTATTAGCAGCCTACGGCGTATTAATGGCCTTGTATACAAAAGGGTACTGGAGCATGCGTGCTTTTGTGGCTGGAATTAAAACACCCACAAACAAGTTTTCGATCGTTATTCCTGCCCGCAATGAAGCTGCCAATATAGAAGCATGCATAGCGGGTATTTTGGCGCAAAACTACCCCACTCATTTATTTGAAGTGATTGTAATAGATGATTTTTCGGAAGATGAAACCGCAAAAATTGTTGCATCACTCGCTTTACAACATAACAATGTTCGATTACTGCGCTTGCAGGATTTTACAAAAGATGAAAATATAATAGCGTATAAAAAAAGAGCTATAGAAATTACTATTGAACAGGCAAATCATGCATGGATTGTTACCACAGACGCTGATTGTAGTTTTACAAATAATTGGTTAGCTACCTACGATGCATACATTCAAGAACACGACTGTGTAATGGTAGCAGCACCAGTAACCTATAAAAATACAGGCGGTTTTTTATCGATTTTTCAAGTACTAGATTTTATTAGTTTACAAGGTATTACGGCAGCGGCTGTTGCTTCTGGATCACATACACTTTGCAATGGCGCCAATTTATGTTATCGTAA
Organism: Bacteroidota bacterium; assembly: GCA_041173245.1. Classification (GTDB taxonomy): domain Bacteria; phylum Bacteroidota; class Bacteroidia; order Chitinophagales; family Chitinophagaceae; genus Sediminibacterium. The sequence goes on from JBEDIY010000021.1 coordinate 7,692, forward strand.
AGAAGCTTTTGAAACTGTTGGGAAATTTAGTGGTATTGATCATTTACCCAGTGGCGATGATATGCTACTGATGCACAAAATGAAACAATCTTTTGAAGGAAAAATTGGCTACTTGTATGCGGCGGATGCAGTGGTTACTACGGCGCCAAGTGCTACACTAGAATTATTTATTCAACAGCGGATACGCTGGTCTAGTAAGGCTTTGGGATACCAAGACAAACTTATTTTTTGGATACTACTGCTGGTTTACCTGGTAAATTTTTCATTACTAGCGTACCTCCCCGTTACCCTTATACAAACTGGTAATATCAATAAATGGCTTCTTTTAATTGGTTGTAAAACAATCATTGAACTTCCGTTTATGTATGGGTCAGCCAAATTTTTTAAACAACAAAAGTTACTAGTGTGGTTTTTGTTTATGCAACCATTTCATATTTTATATACGGTGGTGGCTGGTTGGTTTGGTACTTTTGGATCTTACAAATGGAAAGGTCGCACCGTAACTAAACATGAACCAGATAGTTTTTTTAGAAAACTAAAACGGAATAAGCCAGCGAGTGTGTCACTATATATTATTACTGCTGCTTTTTTAGTGGCCGTATTTGCTTATTTTATTGCACCCGAGCATTCGCCAAACGCCAACCGCATGATTCCTGAAATAGGAAGCATGAAGCCTGGTTTTTCGATGCAGCTATTACAAGTAAAAAGAATTAGCCAAATACCAAATGGTTCATTTTTTGATAGGCTTATAAGTGGCAAAGAAGACACAAATACCTTTATCCCAATTACCTCTTACAATATAAAAGGTGATTCTATTTATTACCAGAAATATATTGATGAAGGCATTACAGAACAAGCTGCTATGCCGCTGAGCTTAACAGCAACAAAACCAGTTATTCATCAAACCTATTACGCAGGTACCGATAAGTTTGGCAGAGACATGTTAAGCCGCCTTATTATAGGTGTGCGTGTAAGTTTGGGAGTTGGCATGATTGCTGTTTTTTTATCACTCACCATTGGTATTTTACTGGGTGCATTAGCCGGATTTTATAGAGGCTGGATAGACGAGTGCATTATGTGGTTTATCAATGTTATTTGGAGCATCCCAACATTACTACTGGTGTTTGCTATTACACTTGTACTTGGCAAAGGATTTTGGCAGGTTTTTATAGCCGTTGGATTAACCATGTGGGTAAATGTTGCAAGGCTTGTGCGTGGTCAGGTAATGGCCATTAAAAACAGAGAATTTATTGAAGCGGCACAGGTACTTGGCTACTCCAATACACGCACCATATTTTTACATATTTTACCCAATATTATTGGACCCGTTTTAGTTATTGCTGCGAGCAATTTTGCATCTGCTATTGTAATTGAAGCAGGCTTAAGTTTTTTAGGCGTGGGTGTTCAACCGCCACAACCCAGTTGGGGCCTTATGATCAAAGAAAATTACAATTTTATTATTACGCACAATCCGGCACTAGCACTAGCACCTGGCATTGCCATTATGATACTAGTACTAGCATTTAATTTACTAGGAAACGGATTAAGAGACGCTTTTAATGTGCGTGAAAAATAACTATTCGGATGGCGGAGAAACCACTACACTGCGCACCAAACTTTCTTCGAGTGAAATAAAAGTTTCTGTTCTTTCAATGCCTTTAATTTTTTGCAACTCGTCATGTAAAACATATCGTAACTGCTGAATGTCTTTACAAACAATTTCTGCAAACATGCTATAGTTTCCAGTCGTATAATTTAAGCGTACAATTTGTGGCACTTTTTTTAACTCCTTGGCAACACTATCATACAACGAACTTTTTTCCAGATAAATGCCAATAAAAGCAATAACGTCGTAACCGAGTTCTTTTAAATCGACAGATAGTTTTTTACCCTTCACCACACCCATCTCCTCTAATTTTTTGATACGCACGTGAATGGTACCTCCCGAAACAAAGAGTTTTTTACCTAAATCGGCGTAGGAGATTTCTGCATCCTCCATCATTTCCTGAATAATCTGTAAATCGAGTTTGTCAAGATTCAATTTTGGGTTCATATTGGATCGTGTTTTTAGTAGTATTTTAATATAAAAGCAATTTATTGATATTTTTCTAAAGTTTATGATTATTGATTAAAATATTTGTAACGAATAGGCCTAATGCTTTAACATTGCATTGTTACTGAGTAACAAAACAGTTCTTATCTATTGTGGGGTGATGAAATATTAGGCAAACATGCCCTCTTGTCTCGAGGGTGAGGATAACGGGATAAACGTAACATAGAGCCGCTTAGCAATAAGCGACCAGGGTCGACCACTGAACTTTGTGTTATAGCTAACTGCCTTCTGGAGGTTCGATCCCTCCCCCTACAGCAAAAAAAAGCCGCTTCCAATTGGAGTGGCTTTTTTGTTGGTTAAAATTCCAAATTCTTAAAGGCCTGAAAATACAACCAATGCCCAAAGTTGTTGGGATGGTTAATATTATTACTTAATAG
>JBEDIY010000022.1:0-51292 GCA_041173245.1 Bacteroidota bacterium
AACTACGCCTGTTCCAATGGTTAAAACGAGGGTTGTGCCAACTAATTCTGCTAAAAATGGGGACATACACTTGAATTTTCGACAAATTACAAATTTTAGTCAATTTTTCCTTTTTTTCTCAACCCCTAATCCTTACCTTTGCGGCAATTTTAAAACCCTATATATACTTCCTAGTATGGCTACAAACGGTAAAATTAAACAGATCATTGGTGCGGTAGTTGACGTTCATTTTCCGGACAAAACATTACCAGAAATTTATAACGCACTTGAAATCACCAGAGAAGGTGGCGAAAAGTTAGTTCTCGAAGTGCAACAGCACCTTGGTGAAGACAGCGTACGTACCATTGCGATGGACGGAACCGATGGTCTTGTAAGAGGTATGGCAGTGGTAGATACAGGAAAAGCAATTGCAATGCCAGTGGGTGAAGGTATCAACGGTCGTTTATTTAACGTTACCGGAGATGCTATTGATGGTCTTCCTCAATTAAGTAAGGAGGGCGGACGTCCTATTCACAATAAGCCACCATTATTTGAAAACCTAAGTACTGCAACAGAAGTGTTGTTTACAGGTATCAAAGTAATTGACCTGATTGAGCCATATGCAAAAGGTGGTAAAATTGGTTTGTTTGGTGGTGCGGGTGTAGGTAAAACAGTATTGATTCAAGAGTTAATTAATAACATCGCAAAAGGACACGGTGGTTTATCCGTGTTTGCGGGTGTGGGTGAAAGAACACGTGAAGGAAATGACTTGTTACGTGAAATGATTGAAGCAGATATCATGAAATATGGTGACGCTTTCAAACATAGCATGGAAGAAGGTGGATGGGATTTATCTAAAGTAGACATGAACGAATTGAAAGAGTCAAAAGCTACTTTCGTATTTGGTCAAATGAACGAACCTCCAGGTGCACGTGCGCGTGTAGCCTTATCAGGTTTAACAGTTGCCGAATATTTCCGTGATGGAGATGGTACCGGAAAAGGTAAGGATATCTTATTTTTCGTAGATAATATTTTCCGTTTTACGCAAGCAGGTTCTGAGGTATCGGCGCTATTAGGTCGTATGCCTTCGGCGGTAGGTTACCAACCAACACTTGCTACTGAAATGGGACTCATGCAAGAGCGTATTACTTCAACTAAAAACGGTTCTATTACTTCGGTACAAGCGGTTTACGTACCTGCCGATGACTTAACGGATCCAGCGCCAGCAACAACGTTTGCGCACTTAGATGCTACTACGGTATTGTCTCGTAAGATTGCCGATTTGGGTATTTATCCTGCGGTAGATCCTCTAGATTCTACATCTCGTATTTTAACGCCAACAGTAGTTGGTGCAGAACACTACGATTGTGCGAACCGCGTTAAATTAATTTTACAACGTTACAAAGAACTTCAAGATATTATTGCGATTTTAGGTATGGATGAATTATCTGAAGAAGATAAAATGACCGTACAACGTGCACGTAAAGTTCAACGTTTCTTATCGCAGCCTTTCCACGTTGCAGAACAATTTACAGGTTTAAAAGGTGTATTTGTAAGCATCGAAGATACCATCCGCGCATTCAATTCAATTATGGATGGTGATGTTGATGAGTATCCAGAAGCAGCCTTTAACTTAGTAGGTACTTTAGAAGATGCCGTAGAAAAAGGTAAAAAATTAATGGCAGCTGCAAACGCGTAAGCGTCTTTAAAAAAAGGATATGCATTTAGAAATATTAACACCCGAGAAAAAATTATACAGCGGCGAAGTGTATGGTGTTCAATTACCTGGCGTTTCAGGATTGTTTGAAATACTAGACAAACACGCACCACTTGTAAGTGCACTCGGAGCAGGAAATGTTAAGGTATTAAAAGACAAATCAGCTACCGAAAATTATACCATCAAAAGTGGTTTTGTAGAAGTAGCTAATAACAAAGTAACAGTACTTGCAGAAGGTGCTTCGGCGGTTTAAAATGGTTTTTGTTTAACATAAATGAATGGTAAAGCACTCCACAACTGGGGTGCTTTATTTTTTTTGCCCCTATATTTGTATTCTCATGAAACGCAGTTTCCGAATCATCATTGTTTTAATTGGGCTTTCTATTGGAGGTCTCTTTTTATTGCAAGCATCTTGGCTTAGCAACTTATTAGAGATTACCGAAGTGCAGCTCGTAAACAAAGTAAACGAAGCGGGCATTAGTGTGGTGAATGATATTAAAGAAAGGGTATACAATGGCCAGCCGGTTACAATTCCAAAAAAGGGAGGCCTTGGTTTTAATCCAGATTTGCATTTACATTTTATTAAGCCGGTAAGTGTAGATGACTATTTTACCAAAGTGCAAGTCAGCGATAAAATAAGTGCAGCATTTAAAGCGGCGGATCTTCAAAAATTAAATTTCGAATTTGCCATCACCAGTACCCGTGACGAATATGAAATGCTGTCTTCTAATTTTAGAACCGAATACTGGGACACCATCAATAATAAAATTGCCTACATCGCTATCATTCCAGAATCAGGTTCCGACTTTGAAGGCTTTAGTGCTTTTGAAAAGTTAATTATTGTGATACCTGATTACCGTAGTCAAGTATGGGCTTCTTTAAAATGGGTTTTATTAGGTGCCATCACATTTATGATTGTGATTTTAGCAGCGTTTTTTGTTACGATACGTTCACTCTTAATTCAGAAAAAACTCTCTGAAATTAAAAGTGATTTTATCAATAACATGACCCACGAATTTAAAACGCCTATTGCCACGATATCACTTGCAGTAGATGCCATGCGCAATGAAAAGGTACAAGCCAACCCCGAAAAGATGGCCTATTTTAGTGGCATTATAAAGGACGAAAACATACGTATGAATAAGCATGTAGAAACCATACTACAAGCGGCTCATATGGATAAAGAAGAGCTTGAATTAAACCTTAAGCCACTTCATTTGCACGATATCATTAAGGGTGCAATGGACAACCATCAGTTGCAGCTTAAAGATAAAAGTGGCGAGGTTATTTTGCACTTAGATGCTAAAAGCGATTTAATTGAAGCAGATGAAATTCATTTTTCAAATTTGATTTCCAATTTAATTGACAACGCCATTAAATATGCGGCGGCTGTCCCAATCATTACTGTTTCTACCTACCTAAAAGGGAGTTCTATTTTTGTAACGGTTGCAGACAATGGCATTGGTATGACCGACGAAACGGTGAAACGAATTTTTGAAAAGTTTTATAGAGCACACACTGGTAATTTACACAACGTAAAAGGTTTTGGCCTTGGTATGAGTTATGTAAAAACAGTGATTGATGCGCACAGAGGGTATATTAGTGTTGCTAGTAAACTAGGAGAGGGTAGTGTGTTTACCGTGCAGATGGATCTAGCCAAATAAGGCAACCATCACCATAACTTAAAAATCTAAAATCATTTTCTAGGGCGTAATCGTACATGGGTTTCCAATTCCCATTGGTAATGGCAGCTACCAGTAATAGCAGTGTAGATTGCGGCTGATGAAAATTTGTAATTAGGCCATCAATAATTTTAAAACGGTAACCAGGTGCAATAATGATTTGCGTTTTAGCAATAAGCCTACTCAAATTGTTTTGCTCCATCCAGTTACAAAGTGCGCCAAGGGCTGCAGCCGTTGATGGGAGCTCGTTTTGTGGCATTAATTCGTAAGGGTCCCACTGAACTACGCTAATGTTTTCTATTGAGAGATTTGCGTTGCTATTATGTGATTTGTTTGCGGCGATTATTTTTGCGCCCATCCAATACAAGCTCTCTAATGTGCGCAGTGATGTAGTGCCAACTGCAATTATATTTTGATTACCTGCAGTAAATTGATCACACAGCATTTCAATAAAACTTTTTTCCACATCAATAAACTCTGCATGCATTTCATGTTCTTCCATGCGCGCTGCCTTAACGGGTTTAAACGTTCCAGCACCAACATGTAATGTAACAAATGCTTTGGTAATATTTTTTGCTGTGAGTTTTTTAAACAGTCTAGGTGTAAAGTGTAATCCTGCAGTAGGTGCGGCTACAGAGCCTTCTGCCACTGCGTATACCGTTTGGTAACGCTCTTTATCATTGGCTTCTACCGCTCTATTAAAATACGGCGGTAATGGAATATTTCCTGCTGCTTCTAATACTTCTGCAAAACTTTGCGCCTCATTGTCCCACTCAAATCTTATTAAAAAACTATCTGTAAGCGTTGTATGTTTTGTTGCAGTAAGTGTATGGTTGTTTCCGTATTTTATGTGTAGTGATCCTTCTTTCCATTTTTTTGCACCACCAATTAAGCAACCCCACAATACTTCTTTTTTTGTGAGCATTGCAGTGGTAATATCTTTATAAATGCCCGCAGGTTCCAAACAAAAAATTTCAATAACAGATCCGTTTTCTTTTGTAAAAAATAAACGTGCTGCCACTACTTTGGTATCGTTGTGAACGAGTAATGCGCCACTTGGAAGTACTTGATCGAGGTTCAAATAAGTAGACTGTGAAAATGTTTGCGTAGCGCCTTTCGCAGCCGCAGCACATGCAGCATCATCCGCAGTACCCACACCATCAGGCGCCGCAACTACCAAAAGCTTACTCGCATCCCGCTCTTCGAGCGGGTAACTAGCTATTTTACCAGCTGGCAAATCGTAGCTAAAATCGAGTATGGAGAGGTGTTTGGGATGCATTTGTGAGCAAATTTGCATCATTTTAAGCTACTATCCACACAAAAAGCAGGTTATCCACAGATATTAACAGGCATTTACACCAAAAACACCCCCTAAAACCCTACAAGCCAATCGTAGCAAACCCTTTGCCCCTGTATAATCTTGTGGATTAATTGTGCGTTTTTGCTTTTGGGTTGAAAGTGGGAAAAAGTGTTATTTTGTGTCAACAAGTGGTAATTATTAACCAAAGTTATTAACCAATGAACGGATTTCACGGAGAATATGAAGCAACGGTAGACGCGAAGGGTCGCTTTCTTATTCCGGGTGGGCTAAAAAAGCAGCTACCGGAAGGGGAAGGTCGATTCATCCTAAGCCGTGGCTTTGAAAAATGTCTCACGTTATATCCAATCGCTAGTTGGGAAAAGATTGTGGCCAAGATTAGCCAATTGAATGATTTCGACCCTAAAGTACGTCAGTTTCGAAGACAGTTTTTGGGTGGTGCAACAGAAATAGAGCTAGACAATGCTGGCCGTATGTTGCTTCCTCCATCACTTCGCGAATTTGCCGGGCTTGCTAAAGACATTGTTTTAGCAGCTGCACTTGACCGTTTTGAGATCTGGGATGCTAGTAAGTACAAACAGCTCTTTGAGGATTTCTCTCCAGAGGCCTTTAGTGAATTGGCCCATGAAGTGATGACCAGTAACGACAAAAAAGATTAAGGATTTATGGAAAAGGGACATACCAATCAAGGTTACCATATTCCTGTCCTTTTTCATGAAACCTTACATGGCTTAAACATTAAGCCAGATGGAATTTATGTCGACTGCACTTTTGGGGGTGGGGGTCATAGCGCAGGTATTTTATCTCATCTAAATGAAAAAGGTAAATTATTTGCATTTGATCAGGACACCGATGCAAAACGCAACGTTATGGATGACGTGCGCGTTGTTTTCATTCCAGAAAACTTTAGTAACCTCCAACGCTTTTTGCGTTTACACAAAGTAACAGGTGTTGATGGCATCTTAGCCGATTTAGGCGTGAGTAGTCATCAATTCGATAAAGGTGATCGTGGATTTTCTATTCGCTTTTCTGGTCCGCTAGATATGCGCATGGATCAACGACAAACTGTATCAGCCGAAAACGTTGTTCGAGATTATACTACTACTCAACTACATAAAATGTTTGAGCAGTACGGCGAAGTAACCAATTCAAAAACACTTGCAGCTCATATTGTTTCTGCACGTGCACACGTATCGGTTACCACCATCGAACAATTTAAATCGCTCATTGCTCCAGTGGTAAAGGGAAATCCCAATAAGTATTTGGCTCAAGTTTTCCAGGCCTTAAGAATGGAAGTGAACAACGAAATGGGGGTTTTAGAATCAATGCTCAGTCAGGTCCCTGACGTGCTCAACCCCGGTGGCCGCGTGGCTATCATCACTTTTCACTCGATAGAAGATAGGATGGTAAAAAACTTTTTCCGTCAAGGGAGTTTCATAGAAACCCCTAGTCACCCCTTTTTGCCTGATAACAAAGAGGATGTGTTTAAGGTGATTACAAAAAAGCCAATTACTGCAACCGAAGAGGAGTTAAAAAATAATACAAGAAGTAGAAGCGCCAAATTAAGAATCGCAGAAAAAATTTAAAAGAAAGCCGTGAGCGAACAAACTGTAAATAATTCAAGTAGCAATAAAAATCCGCTGAAAGGATTATTGAATTATCAGTGGATAGCGAATAATATTCCTTTCTTTTTATTTCTATCTGCACTAGCGGTTGCTTATATCGCAAATGGTCATATGGCCGACCGCGCAATTAGAAGAATTAATACCACCACCAAACAATTAAAAGAGTTACAGTTCGAATACAAGACCATCAAGGGTGAAGTGATGTTTAAAAGTGAAGAGAACCAAGTGATAAAGGCCACAGAGCCATTAGGTTTAATAGTTGCCAAGGAATTACCACAAAGATTACAAGTAGAAAAATCTGTTGAACCAACCAAAAAATAACGAGCCAAGTGGATATCAAAAAAGACATATTATGGAGGGTTTATTTAAGCTTCGTTTTTGTTGTGATTGTAGCTATAGCTATTATTGGTAAGGGTTTTTATATTCAACAAGTACAAGGCAAGTACTGGAGAAGCATGAGTGATAGTTTGCACCAACGTATTGCCGATATTGATTCGGAGCGTGGCACCATCTATTCCGAAGATGGTCAAATGTTAAGTACCAGTGTTCCTCAATTTGATATTTACATGGATTTTAGGGTAGAGCCACTCCATGTTAACAACGGTTACTTATTTAGAGAACATATCGATTCCCTTAGTTTCTACATGTCAGATTTGTTTAAAGATCAATCTGCAGATGATTATAAATCAATGTTTGCGCAGGCTTACAAAAATAATGAAGGCTACTTTTTATTAAAAAAGAAAATTTCATTTAGAGAATACCAAAAAATTCAAAACTTCCCACTCTTTAAATTAGGCCGTTATAAAAGTGGCATGATTGCGGTGGAAAAATCAATCCGTTTAAATCCATATAAATCTTTAGCCTACCGTACTATTGGACTGGCACGTGATAACAATAAAGTTGGCTTAGAGTATAGCTACGACAGCGTTTTACGTGGCATTAACGGAAAGCAGTTGGTGCGAACCATTGCAGGTGGCGTAGGTGTTCCATTAGATGCTGATACCTACGAAATTGAACCAGAAAACGGTAAAGATGTAGTAAGTACTATTGATGTGTTTATCCAAGAGGTTGCAGAAAATGCGCTTCAAAAAATGATGATCAAAAATGAAGCAGAGCACGGCACTGCCATTGTGTTAGAAGTTAAAACAGGAAAAGTAAAAGCCATTGCTAATTTAGGTCGCGGACAAGATGGCAACTATTACGAAAATTATAATTACGCAATTTCTCCATCGGAGCCAGGTTCTACATTTAAGCTCGCTACCATGCTTGCTTTATTAGAAGATAAAAAAGTAGGCCTCAACAATATGGTTAATATTACCGGTGGTAGTTGGAGGGTATTTGGCCAAACCGTTTACGATAGTGAAGACCATGGTTATAATGATGTTACTGTCCAGCATTCATTTGAAGTAAGTTCCAATGTTGCCATGGCAAAACTTGCGGTACAACATTATGGCAATAACCCCATGCAATTTATCAACCACCTCAAAAAAATGGGGATGGATAATCCAACCGGTATTGATTTATCTGGAGAAGGTCGCCCACTTATTTATAAGCCAGGTCATAAATTATGGGGACCTACCTCACTTCCATGGATGGCTTTTGGATACAACTTACTTGTAAGCCCTTTACAAACGGCTAACCTATACAATGCAGTAGCCAATAATGGTAAAATGATGAAGCCTTATTTGGTATCAGCCATTAAAGAAGAAGGTGTGTTGTTAAGAGAAATACAACCTAAAGTGATGACCGAAAAAATTTGTAGCGATCAAACTTTAGCTGATTTAAAAACTTGTTTAGAGGGTGTTTGTATACATGGCACTGCAACTACCTTATTTAAAGGTTCTCCCTATAAAGTAGCAGGTAAAACGGGTACAGCACTTATTGCAAATGGTAATAAGGGTTATGCCGATAAAATTTATCAGTCTTCTTTTGCAGGATATTTTCCTGCCGATAATCCGCAGTACACCTGTATCGTAGTGATTAAAAACAAGCCGCATGCGCCTGTGTTCTATGGTGCTGCTGTTGCAGGTCCGGTATTTAAAGAAATTGCAGACCGCTTGTATAGCGCTTCTGTAAAGCAATCGCCTATTGCTAAATCGGCACCAAAGCCTGATAGTAATGTGTACATATACAAAGGGTATAAGCAAGACGTTGCTAGGGTTGCTAAAAAATTAAAACTGCCTTTTGTAGATTCTAGTTTGTTTGTAGACGAGTGGGCAACTATTTCTCATGCGCCTGCCGCTGGTTTATTAAAGAGCAGTAAAGTAGATGCTAAATCTATGCCATCACTTGTGGGCCTTGGTTATAAAGACATGATATATATCTGTGAATCTGCAGGATTAAAAGTATACGCACAAGGCCGTGGAAAAGTAGCAGCACAGTCTATTGTAGCGGGTCAGCCCATTGTTAAAGGTCAACAAATTCAAATCACACTCAACTAATAAACGCCATGCATATTTTACAAGACATTCTATATAAAGTACACTTACTCGAAGTAGTAGGCGTAACAGATATAGCGGTGTCTAGTATTGCGATTGATTCACGCAAAGTAATGAAGGGCACTGCCTTTGTTGCTATTAAAGGTGTGGCGCAGGATGGTCATGATTATATCACAAAAGCGGTTGAACTAGGTGCGAAGGTTATTGTGAGTGAAAATATGCCTGCATTACTTACAGACGGTGTTACTTATATTAAAGTAGCAAATACACAGGAAGCAGTGGCACATATGGCACATCAATTTTATGATGCACCTTCTACAAAAATTAAATTAGTGGGTGTTACGGGTACCAATGGTAAAACCACTATTGCAACTTTATTATTTAAATTATTTTCTTCACTGGGTTATACCTGTGGGCTCGTGTCTACGGTACAAAATCAAATTGGAGATCAAATTATTCCTGCTACGCATACCACGCCTGATGCAGTTAGTTTAAACGAACTGCTAAACACCATGGTAGATGCCGGTTGTAGCCATGTATTTATGGAGTGTAGCAGCCACGCTGTGCACCAGCACCGTATTACAGGCCTTGTATTTACAGGCGCGTTATTTAGCAATATCACACATGATCACCTAGATTATCATAAAACATTTGAAAATTATATCGCTGCTAAAAAAGGATTCTTTGATGCATTACCAGCTACCGCATTTGCTATTACCAATGCAGATGATAAGCGTGGTGACGTGATGCTTCAGAACTCAAAAGCTAAAAAACTTTCTTACGGTTTAAAATCTAGTGCCAATTATAAAGGTAAAATTTTAGAAAATGCACTTACGGGTCTTGTAATGCTTGTGAATGAAATTGAAGTTCATTTTAGATTAATAGGAGAGTTTAACGCGTATAATTTATTGGCCGTTTATGGAGCTGCTGTAAACCTTGGTATAGAAAGTAGTGTAGCACTTACCAATTTATCAATGCTAGCAGGTGCTGAGGGTAGGTTTGATTATATCATTAGTGGTAAGCAAGTGATTGGCATTATCGATTATGCACACACGCCAGATGCGTTAGAGAATGTGTTAGCAACCATCAAAAAATTACGCAAAGGCTACGAGCAAGTTATTACGGTGGTGGGTTGTGGTGGTGATAGAGATAAAACCAAGCGTCCTATTATGGCTCAAACGGCTTGCGACTTAAGTGACAAGGTTATTTTAACATCTGACAATCCACGTACCGAAGATCCAGCAGCGATTATTGCCGACATGGAAGCAGGATTAAACACTGCCGCTAAAAGAAAATACATTTCAATACTTGATAGAAAAGAAGCGATTAAAGCGGCCGTTGAATTTGCAAAGCCTGAAGATATTGTGTTGGTAGCAGGTAAAGGACACGAAAAATACCAAGACATCAATGGCGTTAAACACCCATTTGATGATAAAGCCATTTTATTAGCATTCTTTAATAATAAAGATTAATAGACCCCTATGTTATATCAATTATTTACATGGCTCAATCAAGAATTTAACCTACCGGGCGCTGGTATGTTCCAATTTTTGACTTTCAGAATTGCGATGGCAGTTTTGTTGTCTTTGATTATTGCAACTGTATTTGGTAAAAAATTAATTGAGTTTTTGCAAAAAAAGCAAATTGGTGAAACCGTTAGAGAGCTTGGTTTGCAGGGCGAGCAGCAGAAAAAAGGTACACCAACCATGGGTGGTATCATTATTTTATTAAGCATATTAATTCCAACCTTATTATTTGCAAACCTCGATAAGGTATATATCCGTTTAATGATTTTATGTACGGTATGGCTTGGTATCATTGGATTTTTAGATGATTACTTTAAAATTAAATCACGTAGAGACGCTCTAAAAAAAGGAGAAGCCTACAAGAAAAAAAATAGTGATGGACTAGCAGGTATCACTAAAATAATTGGTCAAGTAGGTTTAGGTATCATTATTGGCGTATCACTTTATTTTAGTAACGCAGTTACCGTGGAAAGAGAAATAGTTTCTGCTTCTACCGTAAGTACAGGCATCGTGGCCCTTCAAAAAGGAGAGCGACTTGCTAAAGATTCAAATATAATTGTTCGTACAATTAATGGGGTGGAGCGCCGTTACGTAAAAGTTAAAACGCCGATCACTTCTATTCCTTTTGTTAAAAATCATGAGTTTAATTATAGCAAACTTATTAGTTGGATGGGTCCGGGTGCCGAAAAATATACTTGGATTATTTACATTTTTGTAGTGACGTTTATTATTACTGCAGTATCCAATGGTGCTAATATCACAGATGGCTTAGACGGTCTAGCTGCAGGCGTAAGTGCTATTATAGGCATGGCGCTTGGTGTATTTATTTATGTGAGTGGTAACTATGTACTAGCAGATTATTTAAACGTCATGTACATTCCAAATTTGGGTGAGTTATCCATTTTTGTGGGTGCTTTTGTGGGTGCTTGTATTGGATTTTTATGGTACAATGCCTATCCAGCACAGGTATTTATGGGTGATACTGGAAGCCTTGCATTGGGTGGTATCATTGCCTCTTTGGCCATTATTGTTAGAAAAGAATTACTCATTCCTATTTTTTGTGGTGTGTTTTTGATTGAATTATTAAGTGTAATGATTCAGGTAGGTTATTTCAAGTATACCAAGAAAAAATTTGGTGAAGGTAAGCGTGTGTTTTTGATGAGTCCATTACACCATCATTACCAGAAAAAAGGATTCCATGAAAGTAAGATTGCTGTGCGTTTTTGGATTATGACAATTTTATGTGTGGTACTTGCCATTCTTACTTTAAAAATGAGATAAGCATGAAGCATTTTCTAGTAGTACTTGGTAGTGGAGAAAGTGGTGTAGGTGCAGCTATACTAGGAAAACAAAAAGGGTACGATGTATTTGTTTCTGATGGAGGAAACATTGCAGCTCGTTACAAAAAAGAGCTCATTGACAATGGTATCGAATTTGAAGAAGGACAACATAGTGCTGCGCGCATACTAATGGCCACAGAAGTGATGAAAAGTCCAGGGATTCCTGAAAAAAATGAAATGGTGAAAGAGATCAGAGCAAAGGGAATTCCGGTGATTTCTGAAATTGAACTGGCTTTTAGATTTAAAGGGGACAGTAAAATTGTTGCCATCACTGGTAGCAATGGAAAAAGTACTACCACCGCGCTGATGTATCATATCTGCAAAACGGCAGGACTTGATTGTGCGATGGTGGGCAACATTGGATACTCTTTTGCAAAACAAATTGCAGAAGCGCCCAAAGCCCTGTATGTAGCAGAAATAAGTTCTTTTCAATTAGACGATATCAAAACGTTTAGACCCGATGTAAGTGTTTTATTAAACATTACAGAAGATCATCTAGACAGGTATAATTATCAATTTGAAAATTATATCAAAAGCAAATTTAAAATTATTGAAAACCAAACCAATCAAGACTTTTTCATCTACTGTGCAGATGACGATATTATTACGAACCATTTATCCTTACTAACCTTTCACCCTAACCCATTACCATTCTCTATGAAACAAGAAATTAAAAAAGGCGGCTACATCAAAGGCGATCAAATGATGCTTAGAATTCAAGAAGAGCGCGTAAGCATGAGCATTTATGATTTTGCATTAAAGGGTAAACACAATCAATACAATACCATGGCAGCAGGCATTGCAGCAACAACCCTTGGCATCCGCAAGGAAAAAATTAGAGAAGCGGTGAGTAATTTTCATAGCCTCGAGCACCGTATGGAATTTGTAGCGATGGTGCGTGGTATTGAGTTTATCAACGATAGTAAAGCAACCAATGTAAATAGTACCTGGTATGCACTTGAAAGTTTAACCAACCCTACCGTGCTTATTTTAGGTGGTGTAGATAAGGGCAATGATTATACTTTAATTGAGGAGTTGATAACTGATAAAGTAAAAGCGATTGTGTGTATGGGTACCGACAATAAAAAAATTATCGATGCATTTAAGGGTAAGGTAGCGGTGATTGAAGAAACTAATACTGCTTCTGCTGCGGTACTTGCTGCTTTTAAATTGGCTGCAAAAGGCGATACCGTTTTATTAAGTCCTGCTTGTGCAAGTTTTGATTTATTCAAAAATTACGAAGATCGTGGCACACAATTTAAAGACGCTGTAAAAGCATTGTAATCATTTTAGCATAACGCACTGCAAACTATCACATGTCCAATCAAAATTCAGATACTTTATTTTCTCAAATTCCTACTGTCGAGGGGGTAAAAACACAACTTGTTACAAAAACGAGGGGTGATAAATATATCTGGGGTATTGTAGTGTTGCTATCACTCATTTCTATTTTGGTGGTGTATAGTGCTACGGGTTCCCTTGCTTATAAAATGTACAAAGGCAATACCAGTGTGTATTTATTTAAGCAAATTTCTTTTACACTGATTGGGCTAACACTTATTTATTTTTTGCACCGTGTCAATTATTCGGTGTTTTCTAAAGTGGCTACTATCTTATATTTTATTTCGTTGCCACTTCTTGTGTATACTTTATTTTTTGGTGCGCAAATTAATGATGGTAGTAGATGGATTAAGCTTCCCATTATTCAACTCACCATTCAAACCTCCGATTTTGCTAAGCTGGCGCTATTTATGTTCATTTCCCGAACACTTAGTAAAAAACAGGACGTTATTAAAGATTTTAAAAAAGGATTCTTGCCTGTTATTTGGCCAGTACTGGCAACTTGTGCACTGATATTACCAGCCAATTTATCCAATGCATTATTAACGGGTGCCACCTCTTTACTACTAATGTTTATTGGTCGCATTAGTATGAAGCATATTTTATTGGTTATAGGGTTGGCTTTGATTCCAGCTATTATGTTGGTATCAGCGGCTGTTATTACTTATACCGGTAAGCCTAAAGTAGATTATACCATTCCAGTGAGTAAATTGGAAAAAGAAAAAGTTAAAGACAAAAGTATTTTTGTTCGTGTGCAAACATGGATTAGCCGTATTCAAGATTTTATGTACGCCACCGATGCGGAAACACCGTATCAGGTGCAGCAAGCAAAAATTGCGATTGCCAATGGAGGTGTACTTGTTGGATTAGGGCCAGGCAATAGTAGGCAACGAAATTTTTTACCGCAGGCCTACAACGACTTTATTTATTCCATTATTATTGAGGAGTATGGGTTGCTAGGCGGGGCATTTATGATTTTTATTTACCTCGTATTTTTATTTAGATGTATTCGAATATTTAGAAGGTGTCCATTTGCCTTTGGTGCATTTTTAGCAGTGGGGTTAAGTTTTACACTAGTGATTCAAGCGATTGCTAATATGGCCGTAAACGTAAACTTACTTCCTGTAACGGGTGTAACTTTACCGCTTGTGAGTATGGGTGGTAGCTCTTATTTATTTACCTGCTGTGCTATTGGAATTATATTAAGTGTGGCCCGAAACGTAGAGCAAACAGAAGGAAAAATTGTAGATCCATTTGCAACGCCAGTTCCGGTGCCTGCTTCACCTTCAAATGTAACTGCGTAAATGAAAATGAAAGCAATTATAGCAGGTGGTGGTACGGGCGGACATATTTTTCCGGCCATTGCCATTGCAGCCGCACTAGAAAAACAAGTGCCTGGTATTGAGCTTTTATTTGTGGGCGCTGCTGGTAAAATGGAAATGGAAAAAGTGCCTGCTGCAGGTTATAAAATTATAGGACTTACTATTGCAGGTTTTAATAGAAGCAATATTTTCAAAAACATTACACTTCCTTTTAAATTAATCAAAAGCTTTTTTCAAGTTCGAAATATACTTGCTTCATTTAAACCGAGTTTTGTTGTGGGTGTTGGTGGATATTCTACTTTTCCGGTACTTAAAATGGCACAGGCAAAGGGTATTCCTACATTTATTCATGAAGCCAATTCTTTTGCTGGCAAATCCAATCAAATGCTGGCAAAAAATGCAACTGCTATATTTACCGGAACCGGTGGTATGGAAATATTTTTCCCGCCAAACAAATTATTTGTTACCGGTAATCCAGTAAGAGAAAATATTATTACCGCTTCGCACACCCGTGAGGCGGCACATCATTTTTTTGGACTCAATCCAAATAAAAAAACAATTTTAATAGTAGGAGGTAGTTTAGGCGCCAATTCTATCAATGAAGTGATCTATAATAATTTAGATGGTTTTGCCAATATAGATCTGCAACTTGTTTGGCAGACAGGTAAAACAAGCGCTACTAAATATGCAAATGCAGCTACCAATTATAGCAATGTGTGGGTGGGTGCTTTTATAGCAGAAATGGATATGGCTTACGCCGTAGCAGATACAGTGATATCAAGGGCTGGGGCCATGTCTGTAGCCGAAATATGTGTTGCTGCTAAACCCGCTGTTTTTGTGCCTTTTCCATTTGCCGCCGAAGACCATCAAACAGCAAACGCCAATTATTTAGTAACCAATCATGCGGCTTTATTGGTGCCAGATGCACAGGCTGCTGCTACACTATTTAATACAGTTACTAAACTGGCACTTGATACAGCGCAACAACAAACATTTATTAAAAATTTACAACCACTTGCTATTACAAATGCAGCAGAAGTGGTGGTGACTAAAATATTAGAATACGTACATGCATAAATTAGATACCATAAAAAATATTTACTTCATTGGTATTGGAGGCATTGGTATGAGTGCCCTAGCGCGTTATTTTGTAGCCAAAGGATGTGTTGTTAATGGCTACGATAAAACCAAAACTATTTTAACGGAGGCTTTATCGGAGCTGGATATTAACATTCATTACGAAGACAACATAGATTTAATAGATAAAAATGCAAGCGTTGTGGTGTACACACCTGCAATTCCGGCATCACATACTGAGCTTAATTATTTTAGAGATAATGGTTACGAAGTGGTTAAGCGCTCCGATGTTTTAGGATGGATAACAGAAGGTACCGTTAATATTTGTGTAGCAGGTACACACGGAAAAACAACCGTAAGTACCATGATAGCCCATTTGTTGAGGGATTCGGGCTATGGTTGTACCGCATTTTTAGGTGGAATCGCAACAAATTACAATACCAACTTTTGGAGTAGTGATAATAATGTAGTGGTTGTAGAAGCCGATGAGTATGATAGAAGTTTTTTAAAGTTACATCCGTCTGTTGCCGTGATTACCTCCATGGACGCAGATCATTTGGATATTTATAAAACACCAGAAGCTTTTGAAGACGCTTTTGTTAGCTTTTCTGAAAAAGTAAAAGCGGGTGGTTTATTACTTGCAAAAAAAGGACTCGCTCGTGAAGCAAGTTTTGATACATCAAAACTAGTGACCTACAGTTTAAACGGTGAAGGTGCTAGCATTTATGCAAAAGACATTACCGTTGTTAATGGTGCTTATTGTTTTACAGCAGTTGGGCCTGATTGGACTATTGAAGAGATGGTACTAAACATGGGTGGGTTGCACAATATTGAAAATGCAATTGTAGCTATTGCTGTAGCCGTTCACCTAGGTATTGAGCCTGAAAAAATAATAATTGCACTCGCAAATTTTGCAGGTGTTAAAAGAAGGTTTGAATACCTCGTAAAAACAAACGAGCAGGTTTTAATTGATGACTATGCACACCATCCTGCAGAGCTTGCTGCACTCATCAGTGGCGTTCGAAGTTTGTATTCGAATCAAAAATTAACACTTGTATTTCAGCCGCATTTATTTAGCCGAACTCAAGATTTATGTGATGGATTTGCGGATAGTTTAAGCGCCGCCGATGAAGTGGTTTTACTTCCTATTTATCCTGCACGTGAACTACCAATACCAGGTGTTACATCTGAAATGATCATGCATAAAATGACCAATAAAAATGTGGTAATGCTAGAAAAGGAAGCAGTAAGTGACTGGGTAAAACAGCAGCAGCCCAAATTATTAGTGATGGCAGGTGCTGGTGATATTGACGTACTTATTAGAAACATCAAAAAGGATTTATAAAAACAAGACCATGCGAAGCCTACCTTGGAAAAAGATTTTAATGCGAACACTCTGGATCATGCTGGGTGTTGCTACCATGGTGTTTTTTGTAATGGCCTGGCAGGAAAAGGATAAAAAAACGGTTAAAGACATTCAGATTCAAATTGCTGGTGAAGAAACCCAGTTATTTATCAATGAAAGGGACATCAAAGAAATGCTTAAAGCCGGTGGGCATATTATTGGCGCTCCAATCTCTTCACTTAATTTAAGTGCTATCGAAAAAACGGTGGCAGGTAATCCTTGGGTAAAAAAAGCTGAAATTTATTATACCAATAAGCAGGTGTTGCATGTGTTAATTGAAGAGCGCATTCCGGTAGCCCGCATTTTTACACCAGGAGGTGCTTCATTTTACCTAGATTCTACAGGGTATAGGTTGCCACTAAGCGAAAAAGTAGTGGCACGTGTGCCCATGTTTACGGGCTTCCCATCGGATAGACCTATTTTATCTAAACCTGATAGCCAGTTATTAAAAGAAGTAGTTACCCTGGGCAAGTTTTTGCATAACGACTCATTATGGAGTGCGCAAATTGCTCAAGTTGATATTACACCACAGGCCATTTTTGAATTAGTGCCCGTTATTGGCGATCATATTATTACCCTCGGAAAACCTACCGATCTCGAGCAAAAGTTTTTACGCTTACAAACTTTTTACAAGCAAGCTTGGATGCAAAAAGGGGTACGATATTATGAGCGCATTGATATCCGTTACAAAGACCAAGTAGTAGCCATTAAACAGGGTACTGCAAAAGCACAAATAGACTCTGCACAATCGGCCCTTTTAATTCAGGGACTCATGGCCCAGCCTGCATTAGATGCCGCTGCTGCCGCAGATTCGGTGGCCGCAAAAGTTGCCGTTGCACCAGCTCCAAAAGTTGTTGACACTGTGAAACAAAAAGCGAAAGTGAATCCGGTTATTAACATTAACAATAAAACTAAAATAGCTCCGTTAAACAATAAGGCTAAACAGAATTCTAAAACAACGAAAAAAACGAACAACTAAAACACACCGTTATGCATCACAATGAAGCACCGATCATTGTAGGTCTAGACATTGGAACTACTAAGATTGCCGCCATCGCCGGCCGTAAAAATGAGTTTGGAAAATTAGAAATCCTAGGTTTTGGACGCGCCAATTCGAGTGGTGTTCAGCACGGACAGGTTTTAAACATTGACCAAACCATCAAAGCCATTCAGCAGGCTTTAGAAAATTGCTACGAAAGTAACCCCGAGCTAGAAGTGAGTGAAGTGTATGTGGGTATTGCAGGCCATCACATAAAAAGCTTGCAAACACGTGGCGATATTGTTAGACAAGACCCCGACACAGAAATTATGCGTTCGGAAATTGAATTCTTAATCAACAACCAACGTAAAACATTTATTCCTGCAGGCGATCAAATCATTGATGTGATTCCGCAAGATTTCCATGTAGACAATAACCAAAATATTAAAGATCCAGTAGGGTACAACGGTGTTAAAGTAGGTGCCAATTTTCATATCATTACTGGTGATAGAAATGCCATCCGTAACATCAACAGAGCGGTAGAAAGAAGTGGTTTAAGCACCAAAGATTTGGTGTTGCAACCATTAGCTTCTGCAAGTGCTGTAATGAGCGATATTGATATGGAAGCCGGTGTAGCAATCCTCGATATTGGTGGTGGTACTTCAGATTTAGCTGTTTTTAATGATGGTATTTTAAAGCATACGGCGGTGATTCCATTTGGTGGCGAAAATATTACACACGATATCCGTATGGGTCTTGGTGTATTAAAAAGTCAAGCAGAAGCTTTAAAAGTACAATTTGGTAGTGCACTTGCAGATGAGGCACAAGCCAATGCATACATCACGATTCCTGGTTTAAAGGGCATGCCTGCCAAAGAAATTAGTGTTAAAAATTTAGCACAAATTATTCAAGCGCGCATGAGTGAGATTTTAGATTTTGTTACTTATCATATCAAGCAAGTAGGATTAGATACCCGCTTATTAAATGGTGGTATCATTCTAACAGGTGGTGGATCTCAATTAAAGCACCTTATTCAATTAACAGAATATACAACAGGATTAAATGCAAGAATTGGTTTACCAAATGAGCATTTAGCACCCAATCATATAGATGAACTCAAGAAGCCAATGTATGCAACTTGCCTTGGTCTTATCTTAAAAGGTTACGCCGATTATGACATGAAGCACAAAGAGTTTACTGAAACATTTAAACGTGTTGAAGTACCTCGTGCTTTAAAAGCAGTAACGCCAGAAGTAGTGGCAGGGCCAGTTGTAGGCGAAGTTAATCCGGCGCCAGTACCTGGTGGTAATGGTGTTGAGCGTGTTAAATTTTGGGAGAAATTTAAAAACAACCTTATCGATTTATTTAAAGAGGAAGACGAACTCTTAAATAAATAAAAACGCAACTTTTACGATACCCATTTCATTCTAACTTTCTAAACTCGTTTATATGATTCACTTCGATCTTCCTAAACAAAAATCCTCAATCATTAAAGTACTTGGTGTTGGTGGAGGCGGAAGCAACGCAGTTAACTTCATGTTTGATCAAAATATTGAAGGTGTTGATTTTATTATTTGTAACACAGATGCTAAAGCCATTGAGCAAAGTCGCATTCCCAATAAAATTCAGTTAGGCCCACACCTTACACAAGGTTTAGGAGCGGGTGCAAATCCTGAAGTTGGTAAATTAGCCACCGAAGAATCGCTTGAAGAAATCAAGCGCATTTTAGAAGTGAATACCAAGATGGCTTTTATTACTGTTGGTATGGGAGGCGGAACTGGTACGGGTGGTGCCCCTATCATTGCACAAATTTGCAAAGACTTAGGCATTTTAACAGTAGGTATTGTTACAACGCCTTTTGGATTTGAAGGTCCACGTCGTTTACAACAAGCACAAGAAGGTATTGAGCAGTTAAAGCCGCACGTAGATACACTTCTAGTAATTAGCAACGATAAATTACGTATGCAATACGGCAATTTAAAAATGAAAGAAGCATTTGGTAAAGCAGATAATGTATTAGCAACTGCTGCTAAATGTATCACCGATATTATTAATAGTAGAGGTCATATTATTGTAGACTTTGCAGACGTTTGCACCGTGATGAAAAATGGTGGTGTTGCCATTTTAGGTAAAGCGGAAGTTGAAGGTGAAAACAGAGCACAACTTGCAATCGAAGAAGCCATTGCATCTCCACTTTTAAATGATAGCGATATCAAAGGTGCAAAATGGATTTTAATTAATATCAATAGTGCCGAAGGTGATCATGAATGCACCATGGATGAATTAGAAATTATTAATAACCACCTACGCATGCAAGCCGGAGAAGATACGGATGTAATTGTGGGCATGGGTTACGATAATACTTTGGATAAAAAAATTGGTATCACACTTGTTGCAACAGGATTCGAACATAAAGATCCATTTGCAAAAGGTCCTGTAAATACAAAAGCAGTACCTCAAGAAGAAAAAATTGTAATGACATTGCAAACTGAGCAACCTGTTCAGGCTCCTGTGATTACTTTTGTTGAACCAGAACCAGTTGTTGAACCAGAACCTGTTGCAGAACCAGTTCTTGCACCTGTTTTTGAACTTCCTACGATGCAAGCACTTGTGCAACAATCTTTACCGCTTGAGCAAAACGACCCATTCATGATGCGTCCAACATTTAAAGCACCTGTTGTTGAAGAAGAAGTTTATATCGCGCCAGTTGTTGATTATGTTGCTCCACAAGAAATTGTCGAGCCTGTTGTTGAAGAGCGTTTTGTACTTCAATTTGAATTAAGCCCAGAAATTACAGAAGAAGTTGAACTACCAGTAATAGAAGCAGAACCAGAAATTGTTGTTCTGCCTGTTACTCCATCAGAAGCTTTACTCAAGTTTACAGTAAACGATGCGCCAAAAGCATCTCCAGCAAGTACATCTGCATTTACGGGTACTATTTTAAATAAGCCTACTAATATTTATGCAGAAGAAACGGTAGCAGCAGCACCGGTAGTACATGTGCAAGAAACTGCGCCGCAAGAAACTGCACCGCAAGAAGTTGTTGTACCCGTTGCTCCAATTGCAGTAGGTATTGCATCATCTGTTGCCTACATCGCTCCAAATCCAATGACAGCGCAGCCTGCAGCTACAGCCCCTGTGCAACAATCTTACAGAACTTCATTTGGTGAGTCGTTAAATGAATTAGAAGAAGATGCGGAGTTAGGACTTTGTGATATGGAATTAATTGAAAAACCTGAAACGCCTTCTTATAGTCAGGCCACCAATATGGCAGCACCTGCTTCTTTTATTGATGACTCTATGTTTGATGATGCAGAAGAGCAAAAACGCAGAGCAGCAGAGCGTATCCAAAAATTACGCAACCTTTCATTTAATATGAGTGGCGGTGGTGCAGAATCTGGAAGCGAATTTGACAACGTGCCTGCTTATGTAAGAAGAAACATGGAACTTTTTGGTAGCACCCTTACTACGGTAGAAGATTTTTATAGTAAGTACACTGTAGGTAAAGACGAAAAAGATCAAACACAAATATCAACGCTGAATACCTTTTTACACGGTAAGAAGCCCGATTAATAGCATTTAACTTTGTTTTAGCCAGGTGATTTTAGTTTTAGATCCCAACCTTTTGGTTGGGATCTTTGTTTATATACTATTAAGCTTAATTTACACATATGGCACGCGTATTAATAACAGGAGGAACTGGACTTGTAGGAACGGAAGTTAAAAATTTACTCTTACAAAAAGGGTACGAAGTTGTTTTACTTACAAGGTCTACTGTGTCTGACAAGGGCTATGCCCACTGGGATATTAATGCCGGCACGATTGATACTACTGCCATTGCAGAAGCTGATTATATCATTCATTTAGCGGGCGCTGGCGTTGCCGATAAGCGCTGGAGTGAAGCACGCAAGCAAGAAATTTTAGACAGCCGCACAAAAAGTAGTGCACTACTTGTAAAAGCTTTAGATGAGACCCCCAATAAAGTAAAAGCAGTTATTAGTGCATCGGCCATTGGTTGGTACGGCCCTGATAACAATAATGGAGATAATAATTTAGTAGCGCAAGGTTTTGTAGAAACAGATCCTTCTTACCCCGATTTTTTAGGAACTACATGTGCTGCATGGGAAGCATCAATTGCACCTGTTACTGCAAATATAAATGGTTTACAAAAAAGGTTGGTTTGCCTTCGCACAGGTATTGTTTTAAGTAAACAGGGGGGTGCTTTAAAAGAATTTTTAAAACCATTAGCCGTAAGAATGGCTGCAGTGTTAGGTAACGGTCAACAAATGATTAGCTGGATTGACGTTAGAGATTTGGCAAAAATGTTTGTGTATGCCATCGAACATGAAAATATGAGTGGCAGCTACAATGCAGTGGCACCAAGCCCTGTAAGCAATAAAACCCTAACAAAAACCCTTGCTAGTGTACTTTACGGTAAGTTTTATATTACCACCTACGTGCCTAGTTTTGTGTTAAAAATAATGCTTGGTGAAATGAGTATCGAAGTGCTAAAAAGCACCACCGTATCGGCGCAAAAAATACAAGACGCCGGTTTTGTATTTGACTATCCTGAAATATCAAAAAGTTTATCGACCCTTGATTTATAAATCTTTTTTGCGGTGCATGAAAAAGCAAAAAGCCCAAATAGCTGTTGTAAGTAAAAGTGATAATGCTATTTGTGAAGGCACTTCCGATAAAGACTTTTCGTAAGCTGCTTTTAAATCTTTACCAAACCTACCTATAAACGCAGGAGCAACAATCATTCGGTCCGAAATCTCAAAGGGTAAATACCTACCTATATCGCCACCAATTTTTGCAGCTTTTACTTTTAAATAGCCAGTAGCAATATTTTCTACAATGAGGTAATAAAACAAAAAAATACCGAGTGCGATAAATGCTTTTTTAATAAGATAGCCCAGTAAAAATGCAATAGAAAGCTGCGCAAAGGTTTGCAAGAAAAAAAGCCCAATATAATAAGATTGATCCCATATTTTACTGGTATCAAATGTGCTAGCATAGATGCTAAACCCAATTGCAACAAGGGTATAGAGGATGGTGGTAATACTACTTACAATAAGTACATCCATTAATTTACTCGTCATAAATTGACGCCTAGTCCAGCCATCAATGACATTTTGCCTTTGTGTTTTGTACTGGTACTCATTGGTTACCAGCATAATTACAAGTATGGAAGGTAGGATTACAAAAAACGATGAAATGTATGCTACTGTATGCCAGGTTTCAGGAAACGCAAAGGGGTTACCTAATAACATTTTAGCCAGCATGTCGGTACCTTTTTGTGTTGTAATGTTTAGGTACACATTATAAAACATGAGGTTGGCAGCGGGGTAGGTAAGCAGCACTATAATAAGCATGGCCCAAAAGGCAGGATACTTTTTTATTTTAAGCCATTCTATTTGAAGTAATGAAAACATATCGTTGGCGTTAGTCGTTGGTTAATTCAAAAAATTTAGTTTCTAAACTTTTCTTTTTGAGTTGTAATTGTTGCAGGGTAATACCTTTATCAAAACAGTATTTATTTATATGGTCTAGTTGCGCCGTACCTACTGGGTAAAATAGCTGTAAACAATTATCGTGTTTTTTTACTTTGGTAAAACCACCCATATGTTGCACCATACTTTCCAGTGCATCATTGTTAGCAGCTGCAATTTCTACAATATCTTCTTGTGCGAGTACTTCATCCACAGGGCCTGCCGTTAGTAGGTTTCCTTTTTTTAATATGGCCACATGGGTACAAACCTTTTCTACTTCGTCTAGTAAATGGCTAGCCATAATAATGGTTTTACCAGATGCTGCTAACGATTTTATGAGCTCTCTAATTTCGGCGATGCCTACCGGATCTAATCCATTGGTAGGCTCATCAAATACAAGTACGTTTGGATTTCCAAGTAAAGCTGCTCCAATGGCAAGGCGCTGTTTCATACCTAAACTGTAACTGCTAAACTTACTGTTTTTGCGCTCATATAATTTTACAATGCGTAACACTTCATCAATATCTGTGCTACCACCTCTACCACTAATGGCTTGTGTAATTTTTAAATTATCAACTGCAGATAAGTAATGGTAAAAATTTGGCGTTTCTAGTAAAGAGCCAATTTGTTTTCTGTAATTGGTTTGTGGCGAATTGCCAAACCAACTAAACTTGCCTGTATCGGCGTGTAGTACATCTAAAATAATACTAAGTAGTGTGGTTTTACCACTGCCGTTAGGCCCTAGTATACCAAACACAGCACCAGCAGGTACTTCAAAACTCACACCATCAAGTGCTGTAAGTTTACCGTAGTTTTTTGAAACACCGGTAATCGTTAAAATAGGATGCATAGAAAAAATTAATTTCTGATGGGTCTACCGCTTTTAAAAACACTTTGAATACGTTCTAGTGTTTTTTTCTCGGCGCATAAACTTAAAAAAGCTTCACGCTCTAAATCTAGCAAATATTGTTCAGATACCAGGCTTTGTTCACTAAGGTCGCCTCCGCACATCACATACGCTAGCTTTTTTGCAACAACTGCATCATGTGCGGTTGCATAGCCTGCTTTTTGCATGCCATTAATACCTGCAAGAAGTGCGCCTAGCGCAGATCTTCCAAGTACTTTTACATCTTTGCGTACAGTAGGCATGGTATAACCTTGTGCATGTAAATCCATCACCGCCGATTTTGCTGTTGCAATCCGACGACCCATATTCATAACAATATGATCCTGTCCTTTTCTTAAAACGCCCATATCAAAAGCTTCTGCCGCTGATGTTGCTACTTTCGCTGTTGCGATAGATAAGAATCTATTTTTTAGTGTAATGGTTTCTGGTTCTTCGTCGTGCATCTCATCACCGGCGCGTAACACAAATTCTTTGGTGCCACCACCGCCCGGAATAAGTCCCACGCCAAGTTCTACAAGTCCAATATAGGTTTCTGCGGCAGCGCAAACAACGTCGGCATGAAGGCTCATTTCGCAGGCGCCACCAAGCGTTAGCGCGTGTGGCGCAACAGCTACCGGTATGCTAGAATAACGCACACGCATCATGGTGTTTTGAAACATTCTGATGGCCATATCTAACTCATCATATTCCTGCTCAATAGCAAGCATAAATATCATACCCACGTTAGCACCCGCACTAAAGTTGGGGCCTTCGTTAGCTATCACTAGTCCATTAAATTTTTCTTCAGATAAAGTAATGGCTTTATTAAGTCCTTCGAGTACTTCGCCGCCAATGCTATTCATTTTAGAATTCCACTCAAAGCCTGCGATACCATCACCAATATCATATAAACGGCAAGCACTATTTTTCCATACTAGTTTGTCTGCTTTATTTTTTAATACCAAAAACGCATCACCACCCGGAAGTGCTTTGTAAGCACCCGATGTTACATCGTAACACAATTTTTTTCCGTTTTCTACTTTGTAAAAACTAGTAATTCCATTTGCTAGCATGGTGTCTACCCATGGCGCAACGGCGTGCCCAGCGGCTTTCATGGCTGCTACTGTTTTTGCAACACCAAGTGTGTCCCAACTTTCAAAGGCACCAATTTCCCAACCAAAACCAGCCATCATAGCGTCATCTACACGGTAGAGTTCGTCACTAATTTCTGGAATGCGGTGTGAAATATAAGAGAACAAACCATAATGAAATGCTTTATAAAAATCGCCGGCTTTATCTGGAGACGCTTGTAATAATTGAAGTCTTTGTTTAAGATCTTCGATAGGTTTAGCAGCTTCTAGGCTCGCAAATTTTGGTTTATTGCGCGCACCGTATTCGAGGGTTTGTAAATTCAGGGTTAAAATTTCTTTGCCTGCTTCCGATTTTATTTTCTTAAAAAATCCTTGACCTGTTTTATCGCCAAGCCAATTGTTTGCAAGCATTTTTTCTAGCCAACTAGGAATATTAAAAATAGCACGCGCCTCGTCGTTAGGGCAGTTGTCTGCAACACCTTTGGCAACTTTTACAAGGGTATCAATACCTACAATATCAGCGGTTCTAAATGTTGCCGATTTTGGTCTTCCAATAATAGGTCCAGTAAGTGCTTCGATTTCATCAATGCTTAAACCTAATTTTTCCATGCTATTAAAAATGAGCATGATGCTAAAAACCCCAATACGGTTGGCGATAAAGGCAGGTGTGTCTTTACAATGCACCGTTGTTTTTCCTAAAAAAACATCGCCATATTCCATTAAAAAATCTACTACATCAGGGCTTGTATGTGGTGTAGGAATAATTTCTAATAAACGCAGGTAGCGTGGTGGATTAAAAAAGTGGGAACCACAAAAATGTTTTTTAAAATCTTCAGATCTTCCTTCTGCCATTAAATGTATTGGAATACCAGAAGTGTTAGAGGTAATAAGTGTACTTGGTTTTCTGTACTTTTCAATTTTTTCGTACATCATTTGTTTGATGTCGAGCCTTTCTATTACTACTTCAATGATCCAATCTACAGCCGCTATTTCTTGTAAGTTATCGTCAAAATTTCCAGTCGTAATTTTTTTAGCCGTCGCTTTTGTATAAACAGGAGAGGGATTACTTTTTAATGCGGCTTGTAAAGCATCGTTCACGAGTTTGTTGCGCTCTGCTGGTTTGGTACTTTCTGTGGCTTCTTTTGGAACCATATCAAGTAGTAAAACATTGACACCAATACCTGCAAAATGACATGCAATACGGGAGCCCATTACACCGCTTCCTAAAATGGCAACTTTTTTAATACTACGCTTCATAAAAATGCTTTGCGTAAAATTAGTTAGTTATGCAACTATTTTAATCAAGGGGGCTAATTATTTTTTCAACATACCGGTAATTTGGGCCTTGGTGGAGGATATTTACCTTTTAACCATTTTCGACCTAAATTGCCCCTCAATCTGTTATTTTTGTATTGTATGGAAGTTACCCCTCAATTAATTGACCAATTAGCCCATTTATCTAGGCTTTATTTTACCGATGAAGAAAAGGCCTCGGTTCAGCAAGACCTGCAAAAAATGGTGGCTTTTGTGGAGCAGTTAAACGTAGTGGATACGACAGGCGTGGAACCATTACTTCATATGGGCGGCAGGGTTAATGTTTTTAGAGAAGACGAAGTAAATCAAACCATCACAAGAGAAGAAGCGCTTTCCAATGCACCCGGCGCAAGCGATCAATATTTTAGAGTACCAACGGTGATAAAAAAATAAACAACCTATGTCTGAAGCGATTATTAAGTTAGAGGGAATACAAAAAGATTACTACATGGGTAGTCAGGCTATTACCGTTTTAAAAGGTATTACGCTTGATATTTTTAAAAATGAATACGTAGCCCTAATGGGTCCGTCGGGTAGTGGTAAATCTACCCTCATGAACATACTAGGTTGTTTGGATTCTCCAACAGGCGGCAAATATATTTTGAATGGCAAAGACGTTAGTAAAATGCCTGACGATGATTTAGCTGAAGTGCGTAATTCTGAAATCGGATTTGTATTCCAACAATTTAATTTGTTACCCCGTTTATCTGCCGCAGAAAACGTAGCACTTCCATTAATTTATGCAGGCGTAACTAAAAAAGTACGTATCGAAAGAGCGCTTGAAGCACTTGATAAAGTAGGCCTTGCCGATCGTAGCCACCAT
Organism: Bacteroidota bacterium; assembly: GCA_041173245.1. Taxonomy (GTDB): domain Bacteria; phylum Bacteroidota; class Bacteroidia; order Chitinophagales; family Chitinophagaceae; genus Sediminibacterium. Next base: position 27,356 of record JBEDIY010000022.1, read on the forward strand.
AAATCAAATGAGTTAAGTGGAGGTCAAATTCAGCGTGTAGCTATTGCCCGTGCCCTAGTAAACAATCCAGCCATTTTGTTAGCCGATGAACCTACCGGTAACCTAGATTCTAAAACTTCGGTGGAAGTGATGGAAATATTTGGAAAAATTAGAGCGGCAGGTAATACCGTTATTCTTGTAACCCACGAAGAAGACATTGCTGCTTACGCTCACCGCGTGGTCCGCTTACGCGATGGTATGGTAGAAACAGATATTACGAAATAATCCCTTCCATTTTGAACTTTTAGGTTTTTTGTTTGTTAACGAAACAAAGACAGTACTAGCGCCATGGCCCAAAAGATATATACCAAAACAGGAGATCTAGGTTTAACCTCATTAATAGGAGGTACTAAAGTGCCTAAAAGCAATTTAAGAATTGAAACTTACGGAACGGTAGATGAACTGAACTCATACATTGGACTCGTGTCTGATATGTTTGCGCACGACCATACCCGCATTTTATTAAAAGAAGCGCAAGACCGTTTGTTTACGGTTGGATCTTCACTTGCTTGTGATCCAGACAAAGAGCCGCTCATGAAAATTCCTGATTTAAAAGAAGAAGATATTACTTTATTGGAGCGTGAAATAGATGCCATGAATGAAGTACTAGTTCCTATGAAATCATTTATTATTCCGGGTGGTGATGTTGCGGTTTCTCATGCGCACGTTGCTAGATGTATTTGCAGAAGAGCAGAAAGAGGTTGCGTTAATCTTCTCGAAAATGAATTATTTGTAGACCCTCTAGTTATCAAATACCTGAACCGTTTATCGGATTATTTATTTACGCTAGCCCGCTTTATTTCGCTCACCAATGGTGCGCAGGAACTAGCCTGGAAGCCACGCGTATAAGTTTCTTACAATTTTAAATTTTATTGCGCTTCTACAATGTGTCCGTCTTTCATGTGTACCACACGATCACTCATTTTTGCGAGCGCTTCATTGTGCGTTACAATTAAAAATGTTTGACCCATTGTTTTTTGTAAATGCAAAAACAGTTCGTGTAACTCTTGTGCATGTTTGCTATCTAAATTTCCGGTAGGCTCGTCTGCAAAAACAATATCCGGATTGTTAATGAGCGCTCTTGCTACAGCAACTCTTTGTTGTTCTCCACCTGATAGTTCCGATGGCTTGTGTGAAGCCCTGTCTTCTAGTCCTAGTATTTTTAAAAGTTCAAGTGCCCTTACTTCTAATTCATTTTTATTGGTGCCCGCAATCCATCCTGGAATACATACATTTTCAAGTGCTGTAAACTCCGGTAACAAATGATGAAATTGAAAAACAAAACCAATATGTTTGTTTCTAAATTTTGCGAGTTCCTTTTCTTTTAAGGTATCTATGCGCTGGTTGTTGATCCAAATTTCGCCCGAATTGGCCCTGTCTAAACTGCCTAAAATATGGAGCAAAGTGCTTTTTCCGGCCCCCGATGAGCCCACAATACTTACGATTTCCCCCTTATTAACAAAAATATCTACGCCTTTTAGCACCGACAGGTCGTTGTAATTACGGGTAATATTAGTTGCTTTGAGCATGGATATGAGTGTGTTATACAGGTTTAAAGGCCTTAATGATGTTACAAACCTACATTAGTGCGGGTTAAATTTAGCGAATATTAATAATTTGTTTACACCTGGTGGGCAACTCCAATTTGGTTATTTGAAAGATACGGCTACATTTGCAAAAATATTAAACACTGCATTATGTTTTGGACTTTAGAATTAGCAAGTTATTTAGAAGAGGCTCCTTGGCCTGCTACTAAGGACGAATTGATCGATTATTCTATTCGTAGCGGTGCGCCTATCGAGGTCGTTGAAAACCTTCAAGAACTAGAAGAAGAAGGTGATGTATTTGAAAGTATCGAAGACATTTGGCCAGACTATCCTAGCCAAGATGACTTCATGTTTAACGAAGACGAATACTAGAACGTAGCACATGATACTTGATGAGCTTACGCAACTAAATAAATATGTAAAGGTCCACCCCAGATTTGAGGTGGCCTTTGCTTATATATTAGATACCAATTTTGATCAGGTGCCAGAAGGCAAGTATGAAGTAGATGGAAAAAATATTCTTGCCATTATTGCAGATGGGCCTGGTGTTCCAATTTTAGAATCTTGTGCCAATTTTGAATGTCACAATACCTACATTGATATTCAAGTTTGTTTGAGTGGCATCGAAACAGTAGGATGGAAATCACGCAGCACTTGTTTAGATCCAAGGGGCGAATACGATGCAAAAAGCGATGTCTTATTTTTTGAAGACGCGCCCGATCATTTCTTTAAATTACACGCTGGTCAGTTTGGAATATACTTTCCAGACGACGTACATGCACCCATGATCGGTGAAGGAAAAATCAGAAAACTAATTTTGAAAGTTAAAGTAGCTTAACTAGCTTTTCTTAAACGTGAGTTTAAAATAAAGCAGTACAAGTGACAATAGCATTACAATGGCGTTTGCCGCTATAACCGGCCCGCTGCCCGTGCTAATGCCATAGTACAGCCATATAATGGTGCTTAGTACTACAATGAGTATCATATAAATACTTAAATCACCTACACTCTTTGTTTTATAAGCCTGCCATACTTGTGGCATAAAAGTAATAGCACTTAAAAAGGCACCGATATATCCAATAAGTTCGTTCATAAGTTTTGTTTGTGCTGTGTCTTTCGAATTGTGTGTTGCGAATTATTCTTGGATTCCTAATTTTTGCATCACTTCGTTGCTTACCCCTGTCATTGAAAAACCACCATCGTGGAATAGGTTTTGCATGGTAACCATACGTGTAAGATCAGAAAATAAAGTAACACAGTAGTTGGCACAATCCTCTGCGGTGGCGTTACCTAATGGTGCAATCGCATTTGAATAATCGTAAAAATCACCAAAGCCTTTGATACCTGTACCTGCAGTTGTTTTAGTTGCCGATTGAGAAACCGTGTTGATACGTACCTTTTTTTCTAAACCATAATGGTAACCAAAACTACGCGCGATAGATTCAAGCATTGCTTTGATATCCGCCATATCGGTATAAAAAGGGAAGGTTCTTTGTGCAGCCATATAAGAAAGCGCAACAACACTACCCCACTCATTAATCGCATCTAATTTTTTAGCTACCGATAACATTTTGTGAAATGACATGGCAGAAACGTCGATGCCTTTCATAAAGTAATCGTAGTTAGACTCGGTGTATGGAACATTTTTTCTGATGTTCACACTCATACCAATAGAGTGTAGTACAAAATCTATTTTACCCCCTAGTATTTCTTGCGACTCGGTAAATAATTTGGTAAGGTCTTCGATACTGGTAGCGTCGGCAGGGATAATTTTTGAATTAGTAGCTTCTGCTAATTTATTGATCTCACCCATACGCATCGCGATAGGGGCGTTGGTTAATACAAATGTGGCGCCTTCTTCGTGTGCTTTTTCGGCGACTTTCCAGGCAATCGAATTGGCGTCTAGTGCACCTGTGATAATTCCTCTTTTTCCTTTTAATAAGTTGTAAGCCATAGTTTGTTGTTTACGTATCGTAAAAGTAAATAAAATAGATTAAACGACCCTTATTCTTCCACCATTTCTGTAGCGGTAGCAATAGCAGCTGTTGTAGGCTTCTCGCCACTAAGCATTTGAGCAATGGCGTTAATGCGCTCATTTTTACTTAGGCGTTTGATATGTGTAGCAATACTATTTTCTTTAGCCTGCTTGTACACAAAGAAGTGTGCGTTTGCTTTACCTGCAATTTGCGGTTGGTGTGTAATACAAATAATTTGTCTACTCGCTGCAAGACCCTGCATAATAATACCTACTTGCTTGGCCGCTTCACCAGAAATGCCCGTGTCTATTTCATCAAAAATAAGCGTAGGTAAATTAACCGATGTGGCCACTAATGATTTGATGCAAAGCATGAGTCTACTTAATTCACCACCACTCGCTACTTTTTTAATAGACTCGTATTTGCCACTTTTGTTGGCGTCAAATAAAAACTCAATTTGATCGGTACCGCTGGCGTTTAGGTTTGCGTTTGTAATGCTTACTTGTATACTTGCATTGGGCATACCTACTTGTGCCAGTAATGTGTTTACTGCTTTTTGTAAAGGAGCCGCCTGTGTTTTACGCGCCGCAGAAATTTTTGTTGCAATATCTGTAGCTGCTGCAAGTGTTTCTTTTTCCTGTTTACTATGCGCTGCAATAGCGTCATCAATATTTTGAACCGCTAATAATTTTTCGGCTAAAGAGCCCCATATTTCTAATAGCTCCTGTGTTGTAGTAACGCTATGTTTTTTTAAGAGCTTAAAACCTGCAGCCATGCGCTCATTAATAGTATGTAGTCTTTCTTCGTTGGTAGAAATGGTATTTTCTAGACGCGAAAGTTCTGAGGCAATGTCTTGTAACTCTATATGGGTAACTTGTAAACGGTTGATGAGTTCTGAAACCCCCTCATGCACGCTGGTAAAGGGTTGTAGCTGTTGTAACATTTGCTTGACCACGCTTACCACCGGTGTTTCGGCGTAGGCGAGGGCATGACTGGTACCAGCGAGTGCCGTTTTAATGCCTTCGGCGTTGTTTAAAAGCACCAGTTCCTGCTCCATTAGTTCCAGTTCGTTGGTTTGAAGTTGAAACTCTTCAAACTCGTCTAGTAAAAACTGATTGTAATCGGCTTCTTTTGTAAACGCTTCTTTTTGTGCGAGTAGCGCTGCTAATTTTTTTTGTGCCGATAAATATGCTTGGTAACTATTTGTAAAAGATTGTAATAAATTTTCGTTGCCTGCAAGTGCATCAATTACCGTGCGCTGAAAATCAGTACTACCCAGTTCGAGTGTATCAAATTGTTGGTGCAGGTCTACGAGTAACGACGCCACACCACGCAGTGTTTGTAAACTTGCCGGTGTGTCATTAATAAAAGCACGCGATTTTCCAGTTGGTGCAATTTCTCTACGCAGTACTAGTTCCGACTGATCGGTGTCCATGTCTTCTTCTAGTGATTGTAAATAAGTAGCAACGGCTTTGTTGTTGGCAATAGAAAAACTGCCTTCAATAAAACATTTTTTTTCTTTGCTCACAAGACTGCTGCTATCGGCGCGCTCTCCTAAAATTAAACTAAGGGCACCCATCAAAATACTTTTACCCGCACCCGTTTCGCCGGTAATAATATTGAGCTTATCAGAGAAATCAATTTCGATTTCATCAATGATCGCATAGTTTTTTATGTGGAGCTTTGTAAGCATAGTTCTAATCTGCTGCAATTTAGGTAAAACAAACTATTTGCAGCGCGCAATACCCGCTTTGGCACGCTGGTCCAACGAGTTTTTGTAACTATGTTCTTCCATGGCTAAACACTGCTCGTAAAACAAGATGGCTTCCTTTTTTTGACCGCGCTTTTCAACTATTTGGCCTGCTTGCAGCGCTGCTCTTGCCGCAAAGTAAGCCGTTTGGTTGGCGCCTAGTTTAATGGTTTCTTTATAAAAAGAGATGGCTTCCTGTTCTTTACCGAGGTCTTCATAAATGCGGCCAATACGGTATACATATTCTAGTTTATCTGCGGGGCTCGTAAATACTTGTTGTTTGCCTTGCAATAAAGCTAGTGCGTCTTTGGTGTAACCACCATCAGTTAACAGTCTTGCCTTAAGTAGCAGGGGGTTAGGCCAAACACCCAACTTGGCTTCTTTTAATGCTTGTTTGTCTGCGTCCGTGTCTGTGCCGCCGCGCAAAAAAATTTGCTTGCGCGCCGCCTCGGCGGCGCGCATATCGCCCTTCAAAAAATTTGCCCAGCTCAGTTTTTGAAGCGCATCTTTAATGTAAAAATTGCCTTTAAATTGTTCGGTGTATTTGGTCAATAGCGGCGTGGCACCGTCCAAGTCTAATTGATAGAGTTTGGCGCAGCCCAGTTCAAAATCCCAAAAGGGTAGTGCTAAATAATCGGCACTTTTATTTCTGTTTTCGATAATGCTTTTGGTGGTGGTACTTGCTTTGTGGTTTAAGGCTAAGTTAGCCGCGGTCCAGGCATGCAAATGATTGTTTACGAGGTCTAGTTTTTTATTTTGTATAAATGCGAGTGCTGCATCTTTTTCATTTTGTAAATGAAAAAGGAGGTACGGATAAATAAAATGTGATTCGGGGCTAAATAATTTGGCCCATACGTCGGTACCATTTGCAAAATTAGCAACCATTTTCATGCCTTCTTTTTGTGATCCACGCATGCCTAGTAAACTGGTTAACCACTGATAGCCTTTTGGCACCGTGCCTACAATCCCTTGGAGTGCGCCGTAGAGTAAGTCGTCACCGGTAAAAGCTGGAAACTTTTTATGATTTTCCGCTGTAAGCAGGTAGGATCTTCTAATATCCCAACCAGCGTCCCAGAAGTGCCCAAATTTCAACGATACCATGGCCCGGTGGATGTATACGTTGCTCAAACAGTAATTGTACAGCGCCGTATTTTTAGGCCCTTCTTCAAGCGCTTTGATGTTTCGTTCGAAATTTTTAAACCGAACCGTATAATCGGCTGGATCTTCTAGTAAAAACAGCACATAAAAATCGGTGTAGGCGTCTAGTAAAACAGGTACTAAATTTTGCGGATTTTGCTCCTTTGCTTTTGCAATAAGCGCAGTAGCCGGAGCAATTTTTAATTTATTAACTTCTTGGTAAGCCTGAATGCAAGTGGCATTAAAATCATACACTTTTTGAGCGCAAACATTGTTCGAAAAAAACAACCCCGAAAAAAACACAACCCACAAAAGTAGGCCCCTAAATAATATATGTGCGCTGCGCTGTTTCATGTCTTTTACAATATACCAAAAATAAGAAAGGGTAGCTGTTGTAGCTACCCTTTCTTCAAATATTATTACCTGTTACGGATTATTTTTTGTCTGAACCATCAAGGTTAGCGTCTACTAAAATACGACCGCAGTTTTCACATACGATGATTTTTTTGTGTAAACGAATTTCTGATTGACGTTGAGGCGGAATAGAATTAAAGCAACCACCACATGCATCTCTGTCAACAGCAACAACGGCTAAACCATTGCGGTAGCTGTTACGGATACGGTCGTAGCTATACATTAAACGCTCGTCAATATGACCACGCGCATCTGCACTGTTTTTATTTAATCCTGTTTCTTCTTTTTCTGTATCAGCGATGATTTTTTCTAACTCACTTTTTTTGTGGTTCAAAACGCCTTCTTTAGAAGCTACTGCTTTTTTAGCAAGGTCTAATGCCTTGATTTTTTCAGTTAATTCTTCGTTGGCATCTCTAATGTGTTTTTCACACAATTTGATTTCAAGTTGCTGGTCTTCAATTTCTTTATTGATCGCTTCAAACTCACGGTTATTTTTTACGTTCTCGCTTTGCTTTTCGTATTTAGCAATTAGCGCTTCGCTATCTTTCACCATCGATTTTTTTCCTTCGATGAATTCAGAAATACCGTTGATTTCTTCTTCGATACGCGTTTGACGTGCATTTAAACCAGTGATCTCATCTTCAAGGTCACTTACTTCCATTGGAAGCTCGCCTTTTAGAACTTGAATTTCATCTAGCTTACTATCTATCTTCTGAAGTTGAAGAAGGTTTTTTAATTTGTCTTCTACAGAGAAATCTTTAACTGATGCCATACTATAGGATTCTTTTGAAGTTTAATATTTGTGGAACCGGGTCCTGCGCCTTAAATGAAATACCCAACCGGATTGGTTTTTGTATCTGATTTGAGGACGGCAAAGGTAGGGAATTTAGGTTGTAAAAGTTCAACTAAAAGCTCCACCGTGTATTGTTCGCTCTCAAAGTGCCCAATATCGGCCAGTAAAAGCTGATCGTTGGCATCAAAATAGTCGTGGTATTTGAGGTCAGAAGTGACAAAAGCGTCTACCCCCATTTCTAGCGCTTTTTGGGTCAAAAAGGCACCAGAACCACCACAAATGGCAATTTTTTGGAGTTTTTTGCCTAAAAATGGGCTATGTTTAATAGTAGAAATTTTAAATATATGAGCCAAATTTCGTAAAAAATCGGCCTCTGTTACGGGCGCTGATAATTGCCCAATCATTCCCGCGCCAATGCCCGGTCCAGCACCTGGTTTAGGGTCCAAAATTTGAACCTGGTCCAGCCCTATTTTTTGGGCTATTTTACCGTTAACCCCATCAATCACATTGTCGAGGTTGGTATGAATGGCATAAATGGCAATATCATGCTTAATGGCAGCGATAACCGCCTTTTCTATATAAGAAGTGCCGTTTATTTTTTTAAGACCACTAAATACGATGGGGTGGTGCGCTACTACAAGGTTGCATCCTTTCGCTACCGCTTCAAGAATTACCGCTTCTGTGGCGTCTAGGGTGCAAAGCACGCCGGTGCAAGTCATGCCTGTGGTTCCGGTGAGTAAACCGCAGTTGTCGTAAGCTTCCTGTAGGTGAAGAGGTGCTATATTTTCTATGTGGTCAACTATTTCTTTTACTTGCATGTTTGTTATTTGGATTCCGCTAAATTACCTTCATTCTATAATTAATCCTATGTCTGCAACCGATTTTCTTTTTTTAGATGGTCATTTAATGCGTCAAGATAAGGCCAACCTATCGGTTAACAACCGTTCTTTTAGGTATGGTGATGGTTGTTTTGAAACCATTCGGGTCGTGAACAGACAAATTAAACTGGCGTCCCTTCATTTTGAAAGACTTTTTACAAGTATCGACGCGTTAAAATTTAACAAGCCTTCTTATATGAACGCGGAGTGGCTTCAAAAAAATATATTAGAAGTGGTAGATAAAAATGGCCACCAAAAATTAGCACGCGTAAGGGTTATGATATACAGGGGCGATGGCGGACTCTATGATCCTGAAAATCATTTTCCGCATCACCTCATTCAAAGTTTTAATCTTTCCGAAGCTACGCAAGAGCTTAACCAAAATGGTCTCACGCTGGGTATCTATAAGGAGGCAAAAAAATCTAGCGACTTTTTTTCGATGATTAAATCCAATAGTTATTTGCCCTACGTAATGGCTGCACTTTGGGCCAAAGAAAATAATTTAAACGATGCTATTTTATTAAATCATGCGGGAGGTATTGCAGACACCACCATTGCCAATTTATTTATTATCAAAGACGGCACCATCAAAACACCCGCTATTACAGAAGGCCCTGTTGCCGGTGTCATGCGCCGCCACCTCATTAAAACGCTTCGAGCAAATGATTACGAAGTAGAGGAAACAACAGTATCTGTGGCCGATGTTTTAGAAGCATCTGAGGTATTTTTAACAAGCGCCATACATGGTATTAAGTGGGTCAAGCAAATAGACAATAGCCAGTACAACAATTCACTCACCACTGTGTTATACAAAGACTTTATACAAACTTTATGAAGCCAGTAGTATCTATCATGTGGTTCCGAAGAGACCTTCGTTTGCACGACAATGCAGCGCTCTTTCATGCCTTGCAAAATGCCAGTCAAGCCGGTGGCGCTCCCGTTTTGCCCATCTTTATTTTTGATAAACAAATATTAGATAAGCTCGAAGACAAGTCTGATAAGCGTGTTGTCTTTATACACGAGGCATTACAAAAAATGCAGGCTCAATTAGAGGCACTTGGTAGTGGACTTACTGTCTTGTATAGCACACCACAAGAGGCGTTTAAAACTTTATCAGCACAGTACACGGTAGCGCATGTTTTTACCAATCACGATTATGAGCCCTATGCACTAGAGCGCGACACTGTTATTGAGCAGTTGCTTGCTACTCAAAAAATAGGCTTCTCTACTTTTAAAGACCATGTAGTTTTTGAAAAATTTGAAGTGGTAAAAGATGATGGTAAACCTTACACGGTGTTTACGCCTTATTCACGCAAATGGAAAGCGTATTTAGCCAATAACCCCGTAAAGGTTTTTGAAACAAAAAAATATTTAAAAAATTATTTCCAGTATACTGCTGCCGCCCTACCAACACTAGCTTCTATGGGTTTTACAGGATCAGCGGCCACTAGTTTTCCTGCCGGCATACTCGATGTAAATATTGTAAAAAAATACACCGACAATCGTAATTTTCCTGCCATCGAAAATAGCACTTCTAAAATGGGTGTGCACCTCAGGTTTGGAACCGTTAGCGTGCGTGAAATTTTACTACAAGCGCTACCCTTAAATGAAACCTATGTCAACGAAATTATATGGCGTGATTTTTACCAGGCTATCATGTTTCATTTTCCAAAAGTAGGTAAGGGAGAGTCGTTTAAAAAAGAATACGATTTTATCAAGTGGCGTAACAACGAATCTGAATTTGAACATTGGTGCAACGGCACAACCGGCTATCCCATTGTGGATGCGGGTATGCGTGAATTAAATGCAACGGGTTTTATGCATAACCGTGTGCGTATGATTACGGCTTCGTTTTTGTGCAAACACTTACTAATAGATTGGCGCTGGGGTGAAGCATATTTTGCGCAAAAATTATTGGACTTTGATTTAGCATCCAACAATGGTGGATGGCAATGGGCGAGCAGTAGTGGCTGTGATGCGGCTCCTTATTTTAGGGTGTTTAATCCAACGCTGCAAACCGAAAAGTTTGACAAGAACTTAGTGTACATAAAAAAATGGATACCAGAACTTAATGAGTTAAGGTATCCAAATCCTATTGTTGTGCATGAAGTGGCGCGTAAGCGGGTTTTAGAAACCTATGCAGAAGCGCTCAAATCAAAATAATATTTTAGATAAAACTAATCAGTTCTACGTCAAAAATAAGTGTGCTATTGGCTCCAATTTGCGCACTTACTTGACGGTCACCATAACCTAAATGTGGTGGAATAAAAAAGCGCCATTTGCTACCAGTAGGCATTAACTGCAAACCTTCTGTCCAACCTGTAATCACCATATTTAATGGAAAAGAAGCGGGCTGACCTCTTTGCACCGAACTATCAAAAATAGTACCATCAATAAGCGTACCATGGTAATGACAGGTTACTTCATTGTGGGCAAGTGGTTTTTCGCCAACGCCAACTGTTAATACTTCGTACTGTAAACCAGAATCCAAAGTGGTTACTTCTGGTCTTGTTTTATTTTGGTCTAAAAAATCTTGACCAGCTTTTAAATTTGCTGCTGCTTTTTCTGCTTTCATTTGTGCTAATTGATCGGCTACTCCCATGGTTATTTAATTTTATTAATCGTTTGCGTATGAAGAAACCGGCTCGCAAGTGCAAACTAAATTTCTATCTCCGTGTGTGTTGTTAATTCTTGCTACCGTTGGCCAAAATTTATTGAGGGCAACATACGGTAATGGAAACGCAGCAGTTTGTCTAGAATAGCTGTAGTTCCATGTTTCGGCACATACCACGCCCTGCGTGTGTGGCGCATTTTTTAATGGATTGTTAAGCTTATCTATTTTACCTGTTTCGATTTCATTTATTTCATGGTAAATGGCAATCATGGCATCACAAAAACGGTCTAGCTCTGCTTTGTCTTCACTCTCTGTAGGCTCAATCATAATGGTGCCCGCTACTGGAAAACTCATAGTAGGTGCATGGAAACCATAATCAATTAAACGCTTCGCAACATCTTCTGCTTCTACGCCAGCTGTTTGTTTAAACGGTCGTAAGTCTACAATAAATTCGTGTGCACAAGTGCCGTTTTTACCAGCGTATAAAATAGAATAGTATTTTTCTAAACGCGTTTTCATGTAATTCGCATTTAATATCGCATACGCTGTTGCGTCTTTGATACCCTGTGCGCCTAACATTTTAATGTACGCGTAACTAATGAGTAAAATACTTGCAGAACCATACTGCGCAGCGCTTACAGCGTGCTCGGGATTGCCTGTTTGGTGATGACCTGGTAAGAAAGGTGCTAATTTATCATTCACACAAATAGGGCCCATGCCAGGTCCACCACCACCGTGTGGGATGGCAAAAGTTTTATGTAAATTTAAATGGCAAACATCGGCGCCAATCATACCTGGGCTGGTTAAACCAACCTGTGCATTCATATTAGCACCATCCATGTACACCATGCCTCCGTTTGTATGGATGAGTGCACAAATGTCTTTGATGGTTTCTTCAAATACACCATGTGTAGAAGGGTAGGTAATCATAAGTCCACCAAGTGTGTCTTTGTATTGTGCTACTTTTTCTTGTAAATCGGTCATGTCAATATCACCCGCCACATCACATTTCACCACTACTACTTTAAAGCCGGCCATTACTGCACTTGCAGGGTTGGTACCATGCGCACTAATTGGAATGAGTACAATATTGCGGTGCTCATTTTTGTGTGCTTTATGGTATGCGCGAATGGTTAATAGTCCAGCGTACTCACCTTGAGCACCACTATTGGGTTGTAAGCTGCAAGCGGTAAATCCAGTAGCTTGACATAAATAATAAGATAACTCTTTTAAAATTTCTTGGTAGCCTTCGGTTTGATTGATGGGCACAAATGGATGTAGTGCACCAAAAGCCGGCCAACTTACTGGCATCATTTCGGTGGCCGCATTTAATTTCATGGTACAGCTACCTAGTGAAATCATCGATGTATTTAAAGACAAGTCTTTATTTTCTAATGATTTAATATAACGCATCATCTGACTTTCTGAGTGGTGCGTATTAAATACAGGGTGCGTTAAATAATCGGTGGTTCTTTGTAATCCTTGTGGGATATGTGTTGTAACGTCTTGGATAGCAGCCCCCGTTAAGGTAGTAGCAGCTTTACCAGTGGTAGTTGCAAATACAGCAAGTATTGCATTGGCGTCTTCAACACTTGTCGTTTCGTCGATGCTAACAATTACTTTTTCGTCGGCAGCATAAAAGAAATTAATACCCGCTTTTTCTGCATTCACTTTTAAAGTGGCAGCGTCAACACCACTCACAGTTATGGTGTCAAAGAAAAATTTATTTTGTTGAGATAGTCCCATGGCGTTTAAACCATTTACAACCGCTACTGCAATTTTGTGTACGCGTGATGCAATATTTTTTAAACCCTTAGGTCCATGATACACCGCATACATAGCAGCCATGTTGGCAAGTAATGCTTGTGCGGTACAAATATTGGAAGTTGCTTTTTCTCTTTTAATGTGCTGCTCTCTGGTTTGTAATGCCATACGAAGTGCACGGTTACCCTGCGCATCAATACTTACGCCAATTAAACGGCCCGGCATACCTCTTTTAAAATCGTCTTTGGTAGCAAAAAAGGCAGCATGTGGTCCACCAAATCCCATTGGCACACCAAAACGTTGAGCGCTACCAAGTGCAATGTCTGCACCAAGCTCGCCTGGAGGTGTAAGTAGGGTAAGTGCTAGTAAATCTGTGGCTACAATAACGAGGCCATCAACAGCGTGTACTTTATCAATAAAGGCACGTTGATCTTCTACGCCACCATTGCTGTTTGGATATTGAAGCATCGCTCCAAAATAAGTTTCATCGATTGCAGCGGTTAAAAAATCACCCACTACAATTTCAATGCCAATTGGCTCGGCGCGTGTAACGAGTACATCTTTGGTTTGCTTGAATATATTTTTATCTACAAATAATTTTGGTTTGGTGGCAACATCCGATTTATTGATGTGGTGAAAAGCAAGTGCCATTGCTTCTGCAGCAGCTGTTGCTTCATCGAGTAAAGATGCGTTGGCAATTGGAAGTCCAGTAAGGTCTGTTACCATGGTTTGAAAGTTGAGTAAACTTTCTAAACGGCCTTGCGCAATTTCTGCTTGGTAGGGTGTGTACTGTGTGTACCATCCTGGGTTTTCAAAAATATTTCTTAATATAACACTTGGTGTAATAGTGCCATAATAGCCCTGACCAATATAGTTTTTATACACTTTATTTTTGGCAGCCACTTTTTGCAAACTGGTTAGGTATTCAAACTCCGAAATAGGAGCTGGGATATCCAACAAATGATTGATTTTAATAGCAGCAGGGATTGTTTTATCAATTAACTGATCTAAACTGCTAGCACCAATCACATCTAACATGGTTTTGGTGTCTGCTGCATTAGGGCCAATATGACGACCCGAAAACTCCTGTGCTTGTTGTTCAAATAAGTTTGCCATAAACTAAATTATTATCGTGTAGTAAAAATCATCCTTAATGGCCGCAAAGGTACGGGCACAAGGCCTCAATTTGGAGCTTTTGTGGAACCCGTTGATAAACTGTGGATGAATTTCTGCACAAATCGTCCTAATCTTGTAGTATGAATGAGATTTCACTTGAAAACTGGGAAAAAACAGCCGCCGACCACGAGAAAAAGTACAAGCAGTTCCTCCAAAAGCCGGATAAAAAGAGTCTTTTAAAGGTCCTTCCAGACCTTCATGATGAAGCATTTGAAAAAATAGACTGTTTAGACTGTGCGGCCTGTTGTAAAAACTATTCGCCTCGTTTTAAAGGACCAGACATTAAACGCATTAGCAAGCATATGGGTATGCGTGAAACGGAGTTTATTGAAAAGTATTTAGTGATGGATAATGATGGGGATTATGTAGCCAATACAAAACCATGTCCATTTTTAGGTTCCGATAATTTTTGTAGCATTTACGATAAACGTCCTTCCGATTGTGAACGTTTCCCCTACACCGATGAGGATATATTTTTTAAACGCCCTGCCATTACACTCAAAAATGTCACTTTTTGTCCAGCGGTGTTTCATGTATTTGAAAGACTGATCGAAAAAAAGTAAGCTTACTTGGTTACGTGTAAAATAAATTTTTCGTCAAAGTAAGGCTCTGCAAATAAGCGGTACACCGGAACCATTTTAGGCCTTAATAAACTTTCAAAAATTTCTTGCGCAAGGTCGCCACCTTTTAAACAAATAAGTCCATTTGGAATTTCTTGTTTGTGTCCCTTTTTTAATAGGGGTCCTGCCCACTGCCACAAATCTTTTAATGGTGCTACGGCTCTAGAAACGGCAAAGTCAAATTTTCTGTTTTTTATTTCTTCGGCACGGCAATGTTGTGTGGTTACATTGGTGAGTCCAACGCCTTCTGCAACAGCTTCCACCACTTTTAATTTTTTAGCAATACTATCTACCAAATGAAACTTTACTTCTGGAAAAAATATAGCCAGCGGAATGCCCGGAAATCCGCCACCACAGCCAATATCAATCACTTCGGTACCCGGTTCAAAATTTGCCATTGCAGCAATGCTAAGGGAGTGGAGTACGTGGTGTAAATAAATACTTTCTATGTCTTTACGAGACACCACATTAATTTTACTATTCCAGTCTTTGTATAGTTCCTCTAAGCCCGCAAACTGTGCTGTTTGTTTTGGCGTAAAGTCACTAAAGTACTTTTCAATTAATCCCAATTTTTCCGGGGTGCTTTCCATATGGCGGGTAGGGTAAATAAGTAATAAAAAAACATAAAAATATCGAACACTATAAATAGCGGCCAGAGGTCTAGTTCGTTTAATTTTTTCATGCCTTTATAAAATACATAGGCTTGAATTAAAAAGCGAACACCAAATACTGCGAGGCTTATCCACCAGCTATAAAAAATAATGGAAACAATAAGTAGTGGATATAATAAAAATTGTGAAGTACTGTAAAGGCCTAATAAAAATTTATGGCTGGATTTGTAATAACGGCTCGTGGTGTAGTGTCTATACTTTTGTGCCATCCATTCGTTCCACGAAGATTTTGGCTCACTTAAGGTATGCGTATCAGGATCAATACAAACCGCTGTATTGCGCGCTGTTGCTACCTGATTGATAAATAAATCATCGTCACCGCTAGGTACCTGATTGATAGAAGAGAATCCTTTGTTGCGTAAAAAAACTTGTTTTTTATAACTCAGGTTTCTGCCCACACCCATATAAGGGTTACCGCTTAAGGCATAGGTCAAGTATTGAAGTGCGGTGTGAAAGGTTTCAAAACGAATGAGTTTATTTAAGAAGCCTGGCTTTTTGCGGTAAGCGCCATAGCCTAGTACAATTTCAATATCGTTTGTGTAAGCTGCTTGCATTTTTTTGATCCAATGCTCTGAAGCAGGCACACAGTCTGCATCTGTGAGTAATACAATTTCATACTTGGCACTTTTAATGCCCATCGATAACGGAAACTTTTTTCCTGCAATCATTTTTGCTTCCTGCGTTAATAAAACGTGGTTGATGTTTTTAAATGCTTTTTTAAACTCATCAATTAAGTATTTGGTATCGTCTGTAGAGTTATCATTTACGAGTACCACTTCAAATGTGCTTTTATAATCCTGTACTAAAACAGCGGGCATCGTTTGCACTAAATTGTGCGCTTCGTCTCTTGCACAAATAACCACCGACACTGCATGTTCCATGTGCTCTGTGGGCGTAACCTCCTTATAAAATGCCAAACGAATAAAAAAGTAGAGGTAATAAAAGAGTTGAATGGCTACTACCGAACAAAAAATATAGAAAATGAGGGTCCAAATGATGGGAGCTACGTTCATGAGCGCAAAAATAGTGGTTTTGTGCTACTTTTGTGGCCATGGCTGCACTTACCTTCCAACTTCAAAATACTGCTACTGGCACAGGCGCAAGAGCGGGTGTGATGCAAACCGATCATGGCGAAATTCTAACCCCCATTTTTATGCCAGTGGGCACTGTTGGGACGGTTAAGGCGGTTACGCAGCAGCAGCTTTCACTAGAAGTACAAGCTCAAATTATTTTAGGGAATACCTATCATTTGTATTTACGTCCGGGCACAGAAGTTCTAGAGGCGGCAGGAGGGCTGCACAGGTTTAATGGATGGCATAAACCCATCTTAACAGATAGTGGGGGGTACCAAGTTTTTTCTTTGGCAGCCAACCGAAAAATTAAGGAAGAAGGCGTGGTTTTCCAGTCACATATAGATGGCAGTAAGCATCTTTTTACACCAGAGTCGGTTATGGATATTCAGCGCAGTATTGGTGCCGATATTATTATGGCCTTTGACGAATGTCCGCCATACCCAAGTGAGTATTCTTATGCTAAAAAAAGTATGGAACTCACGCACCGTTGGTTAGAGCGTTGCATCAAAAGACTCGCTGAAACCCCTGATAAATATGGGTATACGCAAAATTTATTTCCTATTATTCAGGGTAGCACCTTTAAAGATTTGCGTGTTGCCTCTTCAGAATTTATAGCATCAACTAATTGTGCAGGTAACGCCATTGGTGGCTTAAGTGTGGGGGAGCCTGAAGAAATGATGTACGAGTATACATCCCTTTGTACCGACAATTTACCTGCCAATAAACCCCGTTATTTAATGGGCGTTGGAACGCCTTGGAACCTACTCGAATGCATTGATAGAGGGGTTGATATGTTTGATTGTGTGATGCCTACCCGCAATGGCAGAAACGGAATGCTTTTTACAACTGAAGGCGTGATTAATATCAAAAATAAAAAGTGGGCATCCGACTTTTCTCCAATAGACACGGGCATTCCATGCCATTCTAGCAATTATTATTCTAAAGCTTATTTACGCCATTTGTTTGTAGCTGATGAAATATTAGGACTTCAAATTGCAAGTATTCATAACTTGGCTTTTTACTTGTGGTTGGTGGGAGAGGCTAGAAAGCAAATACTAGCCAATAATTTTGTTACTTGGAAAGCGCAAATGCTGCCCATTTTAAAACAGCGTTTATAATTATTTTGTAGGTACATGAAAATACTTGACTGGTACATACTTAAAAAATTCTTATTCACTTTTTTCTTTGCAATTTTTTTATTTGCAGTGATTGCCATCGTTATTGATGTAAGTGAAAAAACAGATGATTTTGTGCGTTCTGGTTTGGGTCTAAAAGATATTGTTACCAGTTATTATTTTGGTTTTATTCCGCATATTATTGCACTACTATTGCCGCTTTTTGTTTTTTTAGCGGTTATATTTTTTACTTCAAAAATGGCTGGAAACTCCGAAATCATTGCCATTTTGGCCAGTGGCACTTCTTATAATAGATGGCTTCGTCCATACTTAGTTGGTGGTGTATTACTAGGCATGGTACTCTGGTTTGCCAATCAGTATGTGGTGCCAAAAGCCAATCAAATTAGGGGAAGTTTTGAAGCTACTTACATCGATAAAAACAGTTCTTATAATGCACTTGTAGGTACAAATTCAAATATTTATTTGCGCATTGATTCATTTACGTATGCAGGGATTTACGCGTATGATACGTCAACAAAAAGAGGCGGTCCATTTTTTGCCTACACGTTAAAAAATAATAAGCTAGTACGCAATATTAGAGCCGATCAAATTACCTGGGATACGGCTTCAAAAAAATGGAAGCTAGATTTTATTATTGATCGAAAAGTATTGCCGCTCCAAGAAAACGTTTCCTACACTACCGGGCAACTTATGGCGTTTAATTTTGGTCCCCTCGATTTAAGCAGGGATAAATACACCAAAGACAAATTAACCACCTCCGAACTAAACCGCTTTATTGAGCTTGAAAAACTAAGGGGGTCAGAAGGCCTTAATGCCTTAAAAGTGGAGCGCTATAGACGCGATGCCACCTGCGTAACCGTGCTACTACTCACTATAATTGGGGCCATTGTTGGGGGCCGAAAAGTGCGCGGGGGCAGTGGTATGCACCTAGCCGTGGGCTTTATAATTGCCGCTTTATTTATTATAACAGACCGTTTTTCTACCATTTTTGCCACAAAAGGCAATTTACCACCCTTAATGGCCGCCTGGATACCCAATTTTATCTTCCTTTTTGTGATTCTGTACCTATATAGGAAAGCCCCTAAATAATTTCTCCAATAATCCCCCGTTAATAAATTAAAGTTCTTTAATATTCTTTTGTTATACAACCTAAGTTGTACCTACCTTTGCGCAAGATTTTTTTTAAAATGATCTAGTCATGGAAATACTAAAACAAAAGTTTAAGACGAAGGCAGAAGCTGCTGCGGTTGAAATCAAAGAAATTATTAAAACCCACGGAGCAAAAAAAGTAGGTGAAGTAACACTCGCACAAGTATACCAGGGTATGCGCGGTATTACAGGACTCGTTACCGAAACTTCTTTGCTAGATGCGCAAGAAGGTATCAGGTTTAGAGGTTATTCTATTCCAGAATTACAAGCGAGGTTACCAAAAGCACCAGGTGGTGGCGAACCATTACCAGAAGGTCTTTTTCATTTAATGCTACTCGGCGAACTTCCAAATCAAGAAGACGTTGAAATGATCACCAATATTTTGCAGCGCAGAAGTCATGTACCCAATCATGTGTTTGCAACCATTGACGCGCTTCCTATTAACACACACCCAATGACCATGTTTGTTACGGGTGTAATGGCACTTCAAACCGAAAGTAATTTCGCAAAAGCATACGCTACCGGTATTAATAAAAAAGATTACTGGAGTCCAGTTTTTGAAGACGCCATGGATTTACTTGCACGCCTTCCGCGTATTGCTGCATACATCTATCGCCGTAAGTATAAGAATAGTGAACATATTCATCCAAACGGCCTACTAGACTGGGCTGGTAACCTTGCGCACATGATGGGTTACAACGACGAAAGCTTTAAAGAACTCATGCGTTTATACATGACCATTCATGCCGATCATGAAGGTGGAAACGTATCTGCGCACACCACACACTTAGTGGGTTCTGCATTGAGCGATCCTTATTTAAGTTATGCAGCTGGTATGAATGGTTTAGCAGGTCCATTACATGGTCTTGCCAATCAAGAAGTAATCAAGTGGATTTTTGAAATGCAAGAATCATTGGGTACCGATGCGCCAACTTCAGAACAAATTGCAAACTATGTACAAGCAACACTTAGTGCAGGTAAAGTAGTTCCTGGATATGGTCATGCGGTGCTTCGTAAAACAGATCCACGTTTTACAGCGCAAATGGAATTTGGTAAAAAACACATGCCAGATGATAAATTATTAAACACGGTTTGGAATATTTATGAAACAGTGCCACCTATTTTACAATCACTTGGTAAAGTAAAAAATCCTTGGCCAAACGTAGATGCACATTCTGGTGCCTTATTAGTGCATTACGGCATGGTAGAAAATGAATTTTATACGGTGCTATTTGCTGTGAGTAGAGCGCTTGGCGTTTTATCTAGCCTTTGTTGGGACCGCGCATTAGGCTTCCCACTTGAAAGACCAAAATCTGTAACCACAGACTCGGTGAAACAGTGGTTAGAAGGAAAAGCAGAAATCTGGGAAGGATAATCATAATAGCTTAGGGGAATTAGCTCAGTTGGTAGAGCGCTTGCATGGCATGCAAGAGGTCAGCGGTTCGACCCCGCTATTCTCCACAGCATGTAAAGGGTCTTGGAATAACCAAGGCCCTTTTTTTATTTGGTGACATGATTTATTATCATATCTTTATGATATCAAAATAATATCAATAATGGAAAAATTACTCAAACCTCTTTCTGGCTACAAAGCAGCTTTAATTGCTTTATTATCATTTTTTATTGGCTTTGCACTCATTGTTGGTGGGGCACAGCAAAATGAAAACGGCCAAGTTTTCTTTGGCATACTACTTCTAGCTACGGCTGGTTTTTTAGTGAAAGGCCTTATGATTATTGATCCTAATTATAGCATTGTACTTACATTTTTTGGAAAGTATGTAGGCACAGTGAGAGAAAATGGGCTTCAATTTGTAAATCCATTTTATACCAAACTAAAAGTGTCTCTCCGCATGCAAAGTATTGAGAGCACAAAATTAAAAGTGAACGATAAGCTTGGTAATCCCATCGAAATTGCTGCTGTTATTTTATATCAAGTAGAGGATACCTACAAAGCTGTTTTTGATGTAACAAGTTTCAATGATTACATCCGCAACCAAAGTGAAGCTGCGGTGCGTCACTTAGCAACCACTTGTCCTTACGATAATATCGAAGATGAAAAAGCGCATATCACCTTAAGAGATGGTGGTGAAAAAGTGATTGAAATGTTAGAAGGGGAATTAAACCAACGCTTAAATAAAGCGGGTGTATTAGTTACCGAAGCGCGCATTAGTCACCTCGCGTATGCCGCTGAAATTGCGGGCGCAATGCTACAACGCCAGCAGGCAACAGCTATAGTTGCTGCTCGCACTAAAATTGTAGAAGGTGCAGTGGGTATGGTTGAAATGGCCCTTGCGATGCTATCAGAAAAAGATATTGTGGTGTTAGACGACGATAAAAAAGCAGCCATGGTGAGTAATTTAATGGTGGTATTATGTGGTGAAAAAGCAGCGTCTCCGGTTCTAAATACAGGTAGCCTTTATTAATACTTTTAAATCCTTTTTATGTCTCTAAATAAAAAGACTTTTGTTTTACGTATTACAGAAGACATGTTTAAAAAACTGTCGAAGTGGGCAGATGATGATTTTAGAAGTGTGAATGGTCAAATAGAAATGATACTCGACAAGGCTCTAAAAGATGCCGGTAGAAAAGCGGTTCAAAAAGAACAAGTATCATCTAAAAATTCTAAATTGCTTAAATGACAATGAAATCAATACTCGTATGTTTCATGTGTATGCTTTTTGCAACTGCTACATTTGCGCAAACAATTACGGTAGGCAGTTTTAATGTCCGTTACGATAACCCGCGTGATTCTGGTAATTTATGGAGTAGTAGACTTCCTAGAGTGTCTGCCCTGATTGAGTTTCATGAATTTGACATTGTAGGAACCCAAGAAGGGTTACAGCATCAACTAGATGGTTTACAGGACTTACTTCCGGGATATACTTATTACGGTATCGGAAGAGATGATGGTGCTTTTAAAGGAGAACACTCGGCTATATTTATAAAAAAAGATGCTTTTGCAATTCTAGACAAAGGTGATTTTTGGTTATCTGAAACACCTACAAAACCTGGCTTTGGTTGGGATGCACGGATCAATAGAATTTGCTCTTGGGTACTGCTGCAACACAAAGTAACGAACAAAAAAATGTATTGTTTTAATGTACATTATGACCATCAGGCCATACTTGCGCGTAAAGAAAGTTCTAAACTTATACTTGAAAAAATTAAAACGATTGCAGGCAATACACCTGTTATTTTAACTGGTGATTTTAATGGTGATCATAGTTCGGAATGGTATCAATTAATTGCGAATTCTGGTGTTTTATTGGACACCTACAAAAGGGTAGCTGTGCCCTATAAGCCCAATGGAACTTTTCAGGGCTTTGGCCCCAATTTAAATCCGGACCAAGTAATTGATCATATTTTTACCACTTCACATTTTACGGTTAGTAGGTGGGGCGTGTTAACGGATTCTTATAATGGTAAATTTCCGTCGGATCATTTTCCGGTATTAACACGAATCACACTTAAATAAAGGTTTTGCAGGCATAGGACCGTTATTTAATGGCCTAATTGTGCAAAAGCTTTCTTAAATAACGAGGCTTTAGCATTTTTATTCACAGGGCATTGCTTCTTTTGTAGAACCCACTAATTTTAACGGTAATCAAACCCATTGTATGTTTTATTTATTACAAACAGACACCATTCAAAAAGTACTCGGTGCAGCCGCTGCAAGTACGCCAGAAAAAATTTCTATGCTGAGCTTATTAGAAAAGGGTGGCTGGATTATGTATCCCTTATATTTTTTACTCGTTGCCGCTATCTATGTTTTTGTAGAGCGTTTATTGGCTATAAATAAAGCTTCTAGAATTGAGCCCAATTTCATGAATATTATTAGAGATAATATTGTAACGGGTAATGTGCAAGCAGCGCGCAACTTAGCAAAAAATACCAATAGCCCTGTGGCACGCATGATTGATAAAGGTATTCAACGCATTGGAAAGCCACTTGATGCCATCGAAAAAAGTATGGAAAATGTAGGTCGCCTAGAAATGTACAATATGGAAAAAAACCTATCTATTTTATCACTCATTTCTGGCATTGCCCCTATGTTTGGATTTTTAGGAACCATTATTGGTATGGTACAATTATTTTATGGCATTGCATCTACTGGAGAGTATACACTTAACACAATTGCTGGGGGTATTTATACTAAAATGATTACTTCTGCAACGGGTTTAATTATTGGACTCATTGCATATGTTGGCTATAATTTTTTAAGTACCCAAATTGATAAGACCGCCAATAAAATGGAAGTAGCAAGTTCTGAATTCATTGATATTTTACAAGAACCCACTCGTTAATTTAGTACAATGAATATCAGAAAGCGTCTAAGATCTCATCCCGAAGTGCACACTGGTGCCTTAAATGATATTCTATTTATCCTACTACTCTTTTTTCTAATTGTATCAACACTTGCAAATCCCAATGTCATTAAAGTGTCTAATCCAAAGGCAGCAAGTGATACAAAAGCCAAGCAAACAGTGGTGGTTACGGTAGATAAAGACCAGCAAATTTATATTGGATCTAAGCCCATTATACTCGACTCATTAGAAGCTGAGCTTTCCGTTTTTTTAGCGAAAGAAACGGATAAACCGTCGGTGGTTATTAATGGCGATAGTACTTCGCATTTGGGTACTGCTATTAAAGTAATGCAGGTGATCAAAAAATTAGGTGCAACGCCTGTGATGGCTGTAGATAATAGCCAGTAATGGTGTTCAGTTGCGAGTAGCCTTTATTTGTTTTTTGTTGCTACAATCATGCGGTCATTATCAAACAAGTCTTTTTTGAGCATAGTTTTGTAGTTGTTTTGTACAAATACATCCTGCGTTTGAAGCCCCAGTGCTTGATTGATTTCTACAAATATGGCTCCTGCTTTATTTAAATACTTGTTGCCAAAATTTGAAAGGGCAGTATAAAAAATAAGCGGATTATTGTTCGCAATAAATAGGGCTGTGTGCGGTTCAAAGTCAAGTACATGTTTAGCCATACTTTCTTTTTCGATGTCCGCTATATAGGGCGGGTTTGAAATAAAAATATCGTAATTACCCATTTCTGGCCAGCGGGCCTCGTCTAAAAAATCAACCGTTTTAAACTGGATTGGGGCATTGTATTTTGCTGCATTGATAGTTGCAACTTCAATAGCCTCAGCACTAATATCAATCGCCGTAATAATTGCAGCTGGCAGTTTTTTTTGAAG
>JBEDIY010000023.1:0-6096 GCA_041173245.1 Bacteroidota bacterium
ATATTAAGTGGTTCCCCATTTAGTGTGAACGAAGAAAATGCTCCTGTTGTAGACATTGCAAGCTTTATACAAAACGTTCCGGTACTCGGCGTTTGTTATGGCGCACAATTAACTGCAAAAACATTTGGAGGCACTGTCAATAAATCAAATAAAAGAGAATACGGTCGCGCGCACTTGCAAATACAAGAGGGTGATACTTTACTTGCTGGCGTTGATCATGGATCACAAGTATGGATGAGCCACTCCGATTCTATCGTTGCTTTACCTGAAGGATTTCAAATCACGGCAACTACCGAAAGTATTCCGATCGCAGCATTTAAAAAAACAACCACAGATACGCATCCATTATTTGGGTTACAATTTCACCCAGAAGTTTACCACTCAACGCAGGGTAAATTAATTATTAAAAACTTTTTAGTAAATACATGTGGATGCAGCCAAAACTGGACACCTGCTTCATTTGTAACAGAAACAGTTGCTACATTAAAAGAGCAAATTGGAGACCGCCAAGTAATTATGGCGCTTAGTGGTGGTGTGGATAGCACCGTTGCTGCAACCCTTATTAGCAAAGCCATTGGCACAAGACTACACGGCATTTTTGTAGACAATGGCGTGCTTCGCCAAGGTGAATTTGAACAAGTGTTAGAAATGTATAAAGAGCTAGGCCTTAACGTAACAGGTATTGATGCAAAAGATAGATTTTACGCTGGCCTTCAAGATCAAACAGATCCTGAAGCAAAAAGAAAAGTGATTGGCAAATTATTTATTGATGTTTTCCAAGAAGAAGCTGCCAAAGTTAAAGACGTAAGTTTTTTAGGACAGGGCACCATCTATCCTGATGTTATTGAAAGCGTTAGTGTTCACGGACCTTCGCAAACCATTAAGTCGCATCATAATGTAGGTGGGCTTCCAGACACGATGCATTTATCGTTAGTAGAACCACTACGCTATTTATTTAAAGACGAAGTGCGTAAAGTAGGCCTAGAATTAGGCATTCCATCGGGCATGATTAACAGACACCCTTTTCCTGGACCGGGCTTAGCCATCAGAATTTTAGGCGAAGTGAATGCCGAAAAAGTGGCCTTACTGCAAGCTGCTGATGCTATTTATATCAATGCCTTAAAATCACATAATTTATATACAGAAGTTTGGCAAGCGGGCACTATTTTACTTCCGGTAAAAAGTGTTGGCGTAATGGGCGACGAAAGAACGTACGAGTTTACCGTTGCTTTAAGAGCTGTAACCTCTGTGGATGGCATGACCGCCGATTGGGCCCATTTACCTTACTCGTTTTTAGCGCATGTTTCCAATGAAATCATCAATCAGGTAAGAGGTATCAACCGGGTGGTATATGATATTAGCAGCAAACCGCCTGCTACTATTGAGTGGGAATAAAATAATTTGCAATGAAAAGAGGCCTGAAAATTACCGCAATATTTGTTTTACTGCTTTCCAGCTTTTACAAAACCAATGCACAATCCAGCTCCACTTTACAAGAACGCAAAACAATTATTGTATTTATTCCACTAGAAATCGACGGCGCCTTTAATGGTTCCGAATATATTTTAGGTAATAATAAT
This sequence comes from Bacteroidota bacterium, assembly GCA_041173245.1. Lineage (GTDB taxonomy): Bacteria > Bacteroidota > Bacteroidia > Chitinophagales > Chitinophagaceae > Sediminibacterium. The sequence continues at coordinate 1,581 of JBEDIY010000023.1, forward strand.
TTACCTAAAACCATGTTACCCGGGCTCGATTTCTACAACGGCGTTATGATGGCCCTAGATTCGATAAAAAAAATAAATTCGTTACTTGATGTACGGATCATTGATGCCAAACAAAAAAGCAATCCGCTAACTACCTTACTCACTGATTCGAGTATACAAAAAACTGCTTTAATCATTAGTGCCATAACGAGCAGACCCGACACAAAAATACTTGCAGACTTTGCACTTGCGCATCAAATACCAATGGTATCAGCCATTTTCCCAAATGACGCAGGCGTTACCAATAATCCATTTTTTACCGTCCTGAACCCAACACTTAAAACACAGTGTGAGGCTATTTACAATTATATACAAACAAACTTTTCAAAAAATACCATTCTCTACCTCAAGAAAAAAGGAGCGACCGAAGATTATATTCAAAATATTATCGTAGACAAGAGTAGTAAAACCTCAAAATCATTTTTAAATATTGAACTAACTGATAGCGTTACCTTTTCTGATCTTGCACCTTATCTAGACTCTACCAGACAAAATATTTTGTTGTGCGGCAGTTTAAAAGAAAGCTTTGGAGCAGCAATTATTAAATCGATCAACGAAAATCCTGCATATAAAGCTATCGTTATTGGCATGCCCACATGGGATGGCGAAAAATCGCTCAATGTTGCAAACGTCGAAATTATTTATGCAAGCCCTTATTTTTTTGATGGAAACGAAAAATTATTTAAGCAATTAACAGCTGCCTACAAACTTAAATACCTTGGCCGCCCTAGCGATCAGTTTTTTAAAGGTTATGAGAGCATGCTGTATTTTACCACTAGCTTATTTACAAAACAAAAGACAGTTTTTAATAGCTTTATATTAATGCCGGTTTATAATGCTGACAGTAAAAGTCAGGTAGATTATTTAGAGAATAAAAATCTATACTTTTTTAGAAAACAAAATGGACAAATCAAATCGGCCAAACCTAACTCCTACTAGGCCTTAATGGGTTTTTAGCTTTCAGCTTTACATAATCCAAGAAGTAAATGAGCTTACATGTAATTTCATTGCCGAGTGGCTGTTGAAACACCGCTCTGGCATTACTCGTATAGTTTTTATGCGACTCCAATGGTATATTAAAATCGGCACCTAACCAGTTTTTCCATCCTATAATAAAACGGCTGCCATAGGCAAAGTCCCAAGTGTAAAACATATCAATATTAAAGACATTGAAATTTTGATTTTTCCCCGGCACAAAAGAGGTTTCGGTGATACCTCCACTAGGTGTAACATTAAAAAAGGTTTCATATTCTACCTTACTCCAATAGTGTCTTGCACGTGCAGATAAATTCATACGTGCATTAAAATTATAAATACCATTTACAATACTAGTAAGCGTTGTTACTTTTCGTCTACCGGCAATAGGCACGCCCGCTGCATTTCTGAAAGCATACCCATACTGACCATTGTCTTCATCTCGCTTTACATCAATATCTAAACTAAAATGATCATTGAATCTATAACGAGGTGCAATATTTAAACTGATATAAGCATCATCATAAATAGGAGACTCTGCGAAACCTGCGTTGTACCTGAAAAAAAACTGTTTTCGACTATCAGAACTACCCGCAATGCTTGCATACCAATATCCTGTTCTTTTTATCATGACGCCTGCGGTGCGCATTTCAAAATAATCATGCGTCCATTGAGGTTGTACGTTTACTGTTACAGATGCATCCCAGAAATTCTTAAAAAACCAAAAAGCCCTCGTCTGAATTTCAAAATTGGTAAATACATTGGGCTTGTACAAGTATGATGGACGAAGGGTTAGCGTATAACTAGATTGTAAAAACTTTTTTGTAGGCTTAAATTGGTTGTAGCTAATTCTAGCGATACCTGAAAACTCGTTAGGCGCTAACAAAAAACCCATATCATTTGGGTCATATCTATCTGACTCAATATTGGTATGCAATAAATACTGAATCTTGCCACTCACTTTAGCAAATGCTAATAAACTTTTAAATCCCGTATAACTATCAACCCCAGAAATAGCACTCACTCTTCCATTCCAGATAAGCTGATGGGTATTGGTTTTATCAAATAAACTCGCATCAAGCCCAGTAACATTGGCGTTGCGAGACCCTCCACTCCTCCAAACATTACTATTGGTTAATGTAACGGATGACCTACCCGAAAGGGCCTGATCAAGCACTAGAATATTATAATTGGTTAATGGACTGGTTTCGTAATTTGTTTTTACCCCCGTTGTTTTATCTAAAACCGTTGCAGTTGTAGGAGCAACAAGTGCATTAAAAACACCAATGCCTAGTTTCTTTTTATTTCTTCCAGAAAACTTTGTCGCATTGTATAATTGTGAAATACCCGGGTTTGAAACAATCGATAAATTACTGTTGTTAGCCACTTTTCGATTAACCGCATAATAACCATCAGGAGTAGCACCAATTCGCCTAGAATACAAAAGATTTGATTTATTAAATAACTCAATCCCTTCTGTAAAAAAGGGGCGATTTTCTTGAAATTGAATTTCGTACGGCGATAGGTTTAGGACCACATTATCAGAAACTACTTGGCCAAAATCCGGTATAAGTGTTGCATCTAAAGTAAAACTTTCATTGACACCATATTTCACATCCATTCCGCCACTGCGTAAAAAAGTATTAGTAGTGGCCCTATTGGCATAGGGTACCGTTCTTGATCCAGCAGATATATAAGGTAACAACGATAGCCTTAATGGTGGAATTATATTTTGTAGCCCTGTAACATCGCCAAACTGATTAACATAACCATTTTGATTGGGGTCAATTTTATTCCAATACGCATTTTCATTACTTCCCCTATCATAGCGTTCAAAATTGACACCCCAGTCTTGTATTTCTTTTTTTGAAAAACGAAGAGCCGCATAAGGTATTTTCATTTCTACCGACCATCCATTTTGATGCATTTGAACTTTGCTTTCCCAAACAGCGTCCCAAGAATAATCGGATGGTGGACCAAACTGGCTACTCAAATTAGGAAGCAGTCTTGCATCTGATTGAACATTGCGTGTTGTTACTAAAAACTGAACCGCATTTTGATCATCATTATAGGTATCAAAAAAAACAGCAAAATAATCCACGTCTTTGCGCTGCTCTCCATCCCTTGCTGTTAATTGCTTTCTAATATTTTGAGGCTTATTATATAAAAAAGCGCCAACATAAATAGCCTGATCGTCATATAAAATTGAAACCTTACTCATATTAGATGCAGCAGCACCCAATTGAGGACTTAATTGAATAAAATTAACAGCGGTATCAGACTGTGCCCATATAAGCTCCTCTAATGCACCATCTATTTTAATGGTCGTGTTAATTTTTAAGGCTGCAATTTTTTTAGGTTGCGCAAAGCCAGCACTCGCCCATAAAACCAAAAGAAAAACGATAATTATTTTGCGCATATATATAAAATGGGGCAAAAATAGACGAATCTACCTTTGCCCCATTAAAAAAAGTACCAATGGTTAAAATAAAGAACCTAAAGCACCTCGTTTAATTGAGTTTACTTTTTAGCGTACTCACCTGCTCTTGTAAATTATTAACCATGCCGGCTAACTGGTTTACATCCCACCTAGGTACCGCACTGGCTTTTTGCAAAATATACACGGCCTTCCAAACCTCTAATACATCCTCTGCATTTACATGGTATGGCTCGTACTGCGGGTTATCACTAATGAGCGTGAGGTTGTTCTTTTTTTCGTTGTCGCGTACAATACGCTTGTATACCACACCTTCACTTTTAGAAAGCACCACGTAGGTATTACTATTTTTTACCTCATCAAAGTTTTCTACTTTTTCTCCTACAATTACACTGCCACTTGGGGTTGGCAGCATACTATCCCCCACTATTTCAAAGGCACGGTATTGACCCGGCGCTAACATAGGGAGTGTGAAAGTATTTAGCTCGTCTACAAATTCAGGATCTGCGAAGCCCGCTAAATAACCAGCTGCCGCTTTTACCGGTACAAAACTAATTTGAGCAGACTCGGCAATCATTTTTAATTGCCTGCGGCTTTCGAGGTAAGAAACCCCCTTTGGCGTACTCCCTGTAAGGTCTTGAAATAAGAAGTCCTCTAAACTGAGCTTGAACAAAGAACAAATGGCTTCCATTACCTCTAAACGAGGCTCGGCACGCTCTTCTTCGTAGGCGCCAACAAGGGACCTTTTAATATTAAGCTTGTTTGCAAATTCTTCCTGGGTCCAACCACGCTGCTTGCGCAAGTGACGTAAATTTTTTCCGGCGTTTGACATAACTAATTGATTTAGCTGCAAAATACTAATATTTTTAGTATTACCAAATTTATTTTTAGTATTTTTCTATTTGTATCTTGCACCCATGGCAAAATCAGCAAAAACCAAGGAAATCCCTACCATATTAATAACAAACGACGATAGTGTGTCAGCCCCAGGCATTAAAGCCCTAGTTGAAGCTGTGAAAGGCCTAGGACGCATTGTGGTAGTGGCCCCCGATAAACCACAAAGTG
>JBEDIY010000024.1:0-8235 GCA_041173245.1 Bacteroidota bacterium
AAGGGGTTTGCACTTATTTCATATAGTATATATTTATAATGCGAAATTGTTATTTATCGTCTTTTTATTCCTTTCTATTAACTTCGTGACCTTAATGATTTCCCCAAATACCATACAACAAATTACTAGCCGCATCGATATCATTGATATTGTTGGAGAGTTTGTAAAACTAAAAAAGAGGGGCACCAACTATTTGGGTAACTGTCCTTTTCACAACGAAAAATCGCCTTCATTTACGGTATCTCCTGTAAAAGAAATTTACAAATGTTTTGGTTGCGGTAAAAGCGGCAACTCCATTACATTTTTAATGGAGCATGAAAAATATAGTTATGTAGAAGCATTAAGATGGTTAGCAGCAAGATATAATATTGAAATTGAGGAAACAGAAACTTCTCCCGAGCAAAAAATATTAGTTCAAACTTCCGACAGTTTATACGCCATCAATCATTTTGCACAAAAGTTTTTTAGTACACAATTACTAGAAACTGATGAAGGGAAAAATATTGCACTCTCCTATCTACAAGAAAGGGGATTTAGAAAAGAGATCATCGAAAAATTTCAGATTGGTTACAATCCTGATAGTAGAACCGCTTTAACAGAAGCGCTCATCGCCAATCAATTTAATCCTACACTACTTCCAAAAACAGGTCTTGTATCCAACAGAAACGGAGATGAATTAGTAGATAACTATAGAGGCAGAATTATTTTTCCAATTCATGGAAATACGGGTAAAGTCATTGGCTTTGGCGCGCGTGTAATTGGCAAATCAGATAGAGGCCCCAAATACATCAATACCCCAGAAAACGAAGTTTACAGTAAAAGTAAAATTTTATATGGCTCCTACTTTGCTAGAATGGCTATTGATAAAGCAGATGAGTGTTTACTCGTAGAAGGATACACCGACGTGGTTAGTTTACACCAAGCAGGTATCGAAAACGTGGTAGCTAGTGGTGGTACATCATTAACCACCGAACAATTAAGGCTCATAAAAAAATACACCCAAAACTTGACCATTATTTATGATGGTGATAGTGCGGGTATTAAGGCGGCACTTCGTGGGCTTGATATGGCGCTCGAAGAAGGACTTAATGTAAGGCTCGTGCTCATACCCGACAATGAGGATCCGGATAGCTACGTCAATAAAGTGGGTACCACTGCCTTTAATGAATTTGTTGCCACAGCAAAAAAGGACTTTATCATTTTTCAGTTAGAAGTGATGTTGCAAGAAGCGGGCTCTGATGTAAGTAAGAAAAGCAGCGTTGTAAATCAGGTAGCAGAAACACTTAGCAAAATTAACAAGGCCGAAGATTTTACCAAGCAACAAGATTATATTAGAAAGTGCGCGAGCCTTTTACGCATTGATGAAGCAGGTCTAACAAACCTCGTTAATAAATTTAAAAGAGATATTCTTGTTAAGCAAGAAAAGAAAATGCCTTTTGATGAGGCGCAGCAAATTTTAGAAGGCAGTATTGAAACTGGTTTTGATGAAGGCGCTGCACTGATTAACCAGGATGATATTTACGAAAAGAATTTAATTCGGGTATTACTTGATTATGGTCTTTTAAAATTTGATGACCATAAAACAATGGCCGATTTTATTTTTGAAGCATTAGAGCAGTTTGATTTTGACAATGAGCAGTATTTACAACTCTATCAAATTTACAAAAGCTGGTATGACAAAGGATTAGAGCCTACGGCGAAAACACTACTCTACCATGATGATGAAAATATCAGGAACTTAGTTGTGAATTTAACGGTATCTCCGCATGAACTCAGTTTAAAGTGGGATAGTATTTTAGAGGGCATGAATATTGTAAATAGAGACACGTCCATGGAAGACGTTACCATGAGTGTTAACTATTTTAAACTTCGAAAAATAAAAAAGATGTTTGACCAAAACCAAGTTGATATGGAGCATGCAGGTTTTGAAGAACAAATGAGGCTTATAGAATTACACAAACACCTCAAAGACATTGAAAGAGAAATTACCAAACAAATTGGAACAGTGATCATTAAATAAATGATCAAACAATAAGACTAAAAAAAATAAGGGCCCATTTTGTGGGCCCTTATTTTTTTAGAAGTTTCTATTAGATCCAGCCCTTGTAGGCTTTGTATTTTTTCTGATAGCCCACAAATCTGTAATTCCAAATGTTTTACGCGATTGTGCATTGTTTACGCCTACTTCGGCGCTGGCAACTGTTTCTTTAACTTCTGTTGTTAACTTTTTTAGGTTGTCTGTATCGATTTGTACGATAGCAGGCATAGCATTACTGTTCATTGTATATGTATTTAAAATTTTGAATCGTTAAATTGAACAAGTAAATTCAAATGGCTGGCACTGGGGCCGTAATCGTAAAGTGAACCTTAAAAATCAGATGCGACAAGCGCAAGTAGATGGTTATTAGGGTTGTTGTTCAATTCAGGTGCAAAAGTACGATTTTATATTGATATCCTAACAACTATTAGCAAAATGATTGTTAAAATCAAATACATAAATTGTATTTTTATGACATGAAAAGCATGCCCATACTGCTATTAGCCCTATTTATTGGTTGTACAACACCTACCAAAAGCTTTCCACCCGCAAGTACTTCCATTGAAGCAGGTCGCAACTATGTAGAAGCTTGTTTACAAGGTGATTTTGAAAAAGCAACTGCATATGCTGCTTCTAACGAAAACATGAAGTTACATACTGCTGATACTGAAAAAAACTACCGAAACCTTGATAAAGAGGGAAGGTCAAATTTCAGACAAGCATCAATAATTATTTTAGGAATAACGGATCAAGATAGTTTGCATACCCAAATGAATTACCAATATTCGATGGATAAAAAAACGCGCCAACTTGAAATAGAAAAAAAGAGTGGCTCTTGGTTTGTAGTAGCCGTAAAGGAATAAATCATTTAGCATGGAATTAAAAAACATACTGTGGGTTGGACTGGGCGGGATGTTAGGTGCTGTTGCAAGGTATTTTTTTGGACTCACCATTAAGTCGGTCACATTTCCATATGCCACCGGTTTGGTCAATATTGTTGGTGCCCTTATTATGGGTTTTATTATGGGACTCGCTATTAAAGGACAAATCAGTCCCTCTCTTCGCCTATTTTTAGCCACGGGTATTTGTGGTGGCTTTACCACATTTTCGGCATTTGCTTGGGAAAACCTTGAGCTTTTACAACAGCAGCGCTATGGCAGTTTTATGGTGTATACCCTAGGGACATTAGCGCTAGGCATGGCTGCAACAACCATCGGATATTTGTTGGCTAAATGAATAACGGACCTTATCTTTGCAAAAATTATTTAGATGGAAGCAAATAAATCAACAACAAAATATTGGGCTATCTTCTTTTTTTGGCTAGCCGTGCTTATCACTTTACTCGTTGTCTACCGTGAATTCTTTTGGTTAGCGTTACCAGGTACCGTTACCTATTTTGCAAAAGCAATGGACTTAATGTAAACCAAACTTACTATAATTAAAAGCAGCACTTATGCTGCTTTTTTTATGCCATCTTTTAAATAAAAATATTTACAAAACAACGCGTCGGATAGTGCGGAGTTGGTGCGTGCGAAGCCCAGTGCTACTGCTAACTATACCTGCCTGATCGATAGGGTCAATTCTTACAAGAGCAGAAGCATGAATGATTTGTTGTGGCGATAATAAAATACCTACATGGGTTATTTTCCCTTGCTCATTATCAAAAAAAGCTAGATCGCCACAGCGTGCTTCTGCTAAAAATCCAACATCCTCTCCCACCAATGCTTGTTGGTATGCATCACGGGGTAAAATGATATTAAATAATTTAAAAACCATTTGCACAAAGCCACTACAATCAATCCCAAATACAGTTCTACCACCCCACAAATAAGCAGTGCCTAAAAATTTTGAGGCAAGTGCTTCGATGGCAGCCGGTGTAGGCTTATTATTTACTGAATCCAAAATGGCACTTGTATAAGTGAGTTCAAAATTTGCATGCGCATCAGAAACAATGGGTGTACCCATTGGTAATTGAATAGCTTGCCCATTAAACACCGCACTATTAACCCAGTTAACTGTGTATCCCTTTGTAATTATGGCTGCACCTTCTGGTAAGATTTGTAATTGAAGTTTCTGGCACCAGCCTTCATATTCATCTTGGTGCATTTGAATTTGATAAAAATCTTTGGTTTCATGTATGATAGTAGCCGTTTCGCCAAATAAAATTTGAGAAACCATTTCTGCCCTATGCGAACCCTCTGCCCGTATAGGCGCTACCGGAACTACACAAATCACTTTAGCCATAGATTAAAATTTGAGGTAAGTTATGTAGTTTATTTTACTGGTTGACGGCGCTCTAAAAAATACTGCTTGAGGGCCAATGCTTTTTTTTCTATAAATATCCATGAAAGATATCCAAACATAAAAGCACCCATCGTACTCGCAACAAATAACATGAGCGTTGAAGGCCTAAACCAATAAATAATAAACTGCTGCAATGGAAAAGCATAGAGGTAGATACCATAAGAAGGGTCTCCAATACTTCGGTGCACAAAGCTTGCAACTCGGGACGTTTGCTTGCCCACATAAATTACTAAAAAAGGTAGGGTAACATAAACAACCGTATGTCCTACACCAAAATATACAGCAGCAATAAGCGCTATAAGTGAAGCAGCCGCAATAGCATTTTTAAAAGGTATCGCATCAAAATCAAAACAACTCAACAATGAGCCCATCAAAAAATAAGGGCCCAAATCAAAAAGTGGTTCTAATGGAATAAAAAAATGTGTTTGCACTGTCCAATTATAAAAAAATAACCGCACCATTAAAAAAAGTGCAACAACAGCAGCCAAAGAAATGATTAATAATTTTTTGCGGGATCTAACAAAAAAGAATACTAAAATAAATAAGTAAAAGAAAAACTCATACTCAATGGTCCACAAAGATCCATTGATGGCCGCAGAAGGTAGCCCCGAAAAAATTCCGGAAATAAAAAAATGAGGTTTACATAAAATCATATTTCCTAAAAAGTAAGCATACACTTCTTTATTTGTAAAAAAGGGAGGCAATGTTGTAGGATATATAAAATAAACAGCGATTAAAGTAACCACCAATACAACGGCCAATGCAGGAAAAATACGCAGCACACGCTTTACCATATATTCAAAAATAGAAGTACTGGCCATCATACTTTTAAAAATGAGATACCCGCTAATAATAAAAAAGCCCTTCACCCCAATAAATGAAAATAAAAAAGAGTTGTTGGTTAATACAAACAGTGGATCGGTGGCCCCATCTCCATTTAAAACATACGAATGGGATACAATCACAAACCAAGCAAATAAGATGCGTAACAAATCAAAATTGTTTGCTTGACGTGTAGGAAGTTGAACCATTGCGCTCTAGTATTGATTTGAGCTACAAATATATCTCTAATACACAAAATCTAACGATATTTACACTTCTATAAAATACAAATCGATACCATGTCACTTAGCACGAGTTTTGAAGAAATCATTCAACGTAGACGTTCCAACCGAAAATTTGATGCCAACATAGAAGTCCCAGACGATGTGATTACAAGAAGTTTAGAAAGAAGCATTCTCTCTCCAAACAGTAGTAATATGCAATTATGGGAATTTCAATGGATCAAAGACCCGGTTCTTAAAGAATCCTTTACCGCCCTTTGTTTGGATCAAAATGCAGCTAGAACGGCTAAACAATTGGTGGTTTTTGTAACCAGAAAAGATTTGTGGAAACAAAGAGCCGCCTGGAACTACAATAAAATAAAGGAAGGCATAAACGGCGAACCCAACACGGCACAAAAAAAAGGACTCGACTACTATGGCAAACTCATGCCCCTAGCCTACCGCTCTGATTTATTCGGAATATTTACGCTCATTAGAACAACACTCTGCTTTTTTATGGGACTCAACAAACCTTTTATGCGTTTTGGTGGAGATGCAGACCAAAGAGTTACTGTGCACAAATCTTGTGCGCTAGCAGCCCAAACATTTATGTTGTCGATTGCCGCTGAAGGTTTTGAATCTTGTCCTATGGAAGGCTTTGATTCCGTTCGAGTTAAGCGTGCATTAGGCTTGCCATCTGGAGCAGAAATCAATATGATTATTGCCGTGGGCAAAGGAACGGAGGCAGGCGTATGGGGGCCAAGATTTAGGGTTCCTTACAACGAAGTGGTGGTGATTAAATAGAACTTTCGCCAATAGACGTATCCTATTGGTTTTGTTATTAATTTTATAAAAATATATTTCATGCATAAGATTTTTACGAGCGCTTTGATATTGATTGCTACAGTTGCAAATGCACAAGTAGATAGCACCGATAACTTTGATTATAGCAAGTTTGGAGAACCCGAAGGTGTTAAACGCTATTGCACGCAAAAAGTATTAAATCAAACGCCACAAAAAATTATTAGCATTGGTTTTGACAAGTATGGTTCTTTTCATATGCCAGGTGTACCTCTGGGAGGAATGCTTCCTGCTATGCAAGATTTTCATGTAAATCAAATGTCGTCACTTAGGGCACAATTAAATGTACCTGTTATTTCTAACAATAAAATTATCTGGCAATTGGGTGCCAATTATTGGGGGAGCAAATTTGACATTGAAAAGCCAGGAACCAATCAATTTGCAACATACCTCAACAACCACACAATGACAAGTGTTGGTTTAAATACAACCATATTTAAACCATTAAACGAAAAGAATTTTTTAATCATTCAAGCTAGTGCAGACGCCAATGGACTTTTTCATAACATGAGTGCTATCAACAAAGACGCACTTACATTGAGTGGTACTTTTATTTATGGCTGGAAAAAATCAGAAAAAAATATGATTGGTACGGGTATTGCACGCACCTACCGTGCAGGACAACTCATACACGTACCTATTTTATTTTGGAATAAAACCTTTAACGACAAGTGGGGTATGGAACTTTTACTACCTGCTAGAGGATTTCTACGTTATAATTTTTCAACCTTTAACATGTTACAAGCTGGGTTTGAGTTAGAGGGCAATCAGTTTTGGATGCCGCTTTCAAATACTCAAAACGGATCGGTATTTATTCAAAGAGGTGAGTTCAAGCCTAAGGTAATGTGGGATAAAAAAGTAAGTGGATTTGTTTGGTTTCACGCAGAAGCTGGTATGCGTTACAACTATCGTTTTGAAGTTACAAATGTATACAATGGCAAAAAAGAAGCCCAACGCTACTTTGAAAGCAGGTTGGGCAATCCTTTATATTTTAACATTGGATTTAACTTTGTATCACCTTAATACTTGTCTTGTCCAAGTATCCGTTCTACCAATAATTGAAACACCAATATAACCTCTTACTTCAAGTGAGTTGGCATTTTGCAATTTCATCGTACAAGAATAGGTATTACCATTTTTAGGATCGTATATATTACCCTCGTCCCAAACATTTTCACCTTTGTAATTAAAGCCCCAAATATTTACAAGGCCTAAAATAGCACGTGACTGTGAAGCAGCTTCAGGATGATTTTTATCTACTTTAGGCTTTCCACTTTCTGGATCGTTTGGTTCTTTTAACCAAACAATTTTACCCTGGTACTTGTCACCATTTTTATAAATGCGCACCATGGCAGTTCCTTCCCCAGTTTTCCAAACGCCTACAATCGCATCTGGATTATCGGCTTTTAAATAAAAGGCTGAGGCTCCTGCAATTATAAGTAAGCTTCCTACAAAAAGTAAGGCTATTTTTTTGTAATTGGCCTTTATAGCAGCCATTCTGGTTTGTATGTTTTTCATATGCGTGAATTGTTATTGTACAAATATAAATAAGTAAATGATAACTATGTTTAAAAAAACGATCCAATGGTGTAAGTGGCATTGATAGCCAATAGGATAATACTTATAAATGTCAATAAATATGTTTTATGCTTTATTATATGAATTACACCAAGTACTAAAAAAAGCAACTGAGCTAGAAGAAATGGAATGGTAAAGATTTCTCTAACAACACCAATTAAAACAAAATCTATTTTAAAAAAATCGAGTACATAAAGCAGCACAAAGTAAGCTACAATTGAAAAGTTTATAATGGTCAGATTGCTATTGTTGATTCGTTTGTCCATTGTTTATCAAAAATACCCTTATTAAATAAGAAAAAAAAAGCGACTTGGTTTTAACCAAATCGCTTTTAATAAACCCTTGTTGAGTCGAGGGGAGTCGAACACCTGTCCAAACATCGTGAACATTAGCTATCTACATTCTTATTTC
>JBEDIY010000025.1:0-26823 GCA_041173245.1 Bacteroidota bacterium
AGAAACACATTGTCGTTTGCAGGCAATTACAACACAGGTAATTTTGATTCTGAGAACAACCAAAAAGCAGATTCCACCATCAAAGGAGTTTTCACTTCTTTCAATCAAATCTTGAGTGGCAACGCATCAACCTCAAATAGTTTTGGAGGCCAATTGAGTTTTAAACATAACTATGCAAGAAATGGCGAAAGCTTATCTGCAGATGTAAATTATAACGAAAGAAATAGCAATAATACCTCTAACGTTAATACGCAAACCTTCTTTGTTAATAATACGCTTAAAGGATTTCCTTTACTACAACAAACCATTGGTTCAGGTAATTCTAGTAACATTACTGGTCAATTGGATTATGAAAATCCAGTTACTGATGATAGTAAACTTGAAATGGGACTAAGAGGTACTGTTCGCTTAAACGAATCAGTATCCAATCAATTTAGGTACAATCCGGTTACTGCAAAATATGATATGATTTCAAGAATCAGTAACAGTTTTAAATCCAATGATCAGGTATATGCTGCTTATGCGACGTATACATTTAGGGTTAAAAAAATAAGCTATCAATTAGGACTTCGAGCAGAGAGCTCAAATTATACAGGAACACTTTTGACTGCTACCGGAAAAGACTCAGCAAGCTTTACGGTGAAATATCCTTTAAGCCTAATACCTACTGCATTTTTAACGTATAAACTTTCTGAAAAAGAAGATTTACAGTTTAACTATGCTCGCCGTATTAATAGAGCAAATTTCTGGCAATTAATCCCGTATCCTGACTTTTCTGATCCACAAAATATTAGTGTTGGAGACCCTGGTATCAGACCTGAATTTACCAACTCATTTGAATTTTCATACAACAATGCGTATAAAAAAGGAGCTAACTTTTTAGCAACCGCCTTTTTCAAATACAGCACCGATTTAATTACTCGCTATGTTTATACGGGTAAAAATGAATTGAACCCTGCAGATACAATGCCTGTTTACTATAGTTCATACATCAACGCAGATAATAGTATCATTTTTGGATTGGAACTAAGTAATAAAGTGCCAGTAACCAAATGGTGGGATTTAACGTTAAGTGGTAATTTATTTAGTTCAAAAATTAATGCCACTATTCCAGGTCAAAATATTAGCAACGACGCGCAGGTTAGTTGGTTTGCAAAAATGAACAGTAGTTTTAAATTAAACAAAACGCTTTCTATACAATTAAGTGGCGACTACCAAGCTAAAACAATCCTTTCTCCAAATGTTGGAGGTGGTGGTGGTCGTGGCGGTGGCGGTGGCTGGGGTGGCATGTTTGGCGGTGGTGCTCAAACATCGGCACAAGGTTATAACATGCCTCGATATGGCCTTGATTTAGCGATCAGAAAAGAGTGGACATGGAAAAATGGCAAGAGCGGTTCTTTAACGCTTAGCATGAATGATATTTTAAGAACACAATTATTTAAATCATATTCTGAGAGTAACTTTTTCACTCAAATAAGTGAACGTAGAAGAGATCCTCAAGTATTAAGGGTGAATTTCAACTACCGCTTTGGTAAATTTGATGCTGCCCTTTTCAAACGTAAAAACACGAAAGCAGATCAGGGTGGTGGCGGAATGGATATGATGCAATAAAATATTTTACTACCGGTGTTAGCGGTTTTTACCCGTTAACATCGGTACAAAAGAAAATATATCAAAAGACGTTTCTGTAATTTCACCATTAGCATCTTTGGTAATACGGATCATTCTTTGTTGATCACCCTCCCCTTCATTTACAGGTAAAACCATAATGCCCCCTGGTTTTAATTGCTCCACCAATTTAGGTGGAATAAAGGGTGCTGCAGCCGTAATGATAATTTTATCGAAAGGCGCATAGGTAGGAAGCCCTTCAAACCCATCTCCATAGAAAAATTTAATGGTTGGGTACTTCGCTTTAAAGACATAGTCTTTATGTAAATCGTATAATTTTTTCTGACGTTCAATGGTATAAACACGAGCCCCCATTTCAGCTAAAATAGTTGCCTGATACACACTACCCGTTCCAATCTCTAATACTTTGTCTGACTTATTAATTTGAAGTAACTGTGTTTGATAGGCCACTGTATGTGGATGCGAAATTGTTTGACCCTCACCTATGGGAAAAGCCCTGTCTTCGTAAGCATGTGTTACAAATGCGGAATCTAAAAAATAATGCCGTGGTACTGCATTGATGGCCGTCAATACCGATTCGTCGGTGATGCCTTTTTCACGAAGCAGGTCCACCATTTGTTTGCGAAGTCCCTTATGTACGTGTTTGTCTTCTAATTTTTGCTGCATGATACACCCTATGCCAAAGACATGTCTTTAATGATTCGTTGAATTTTTTGATCAAGGCCAGTAAAGGTATCATCGTACACTTCTTTAGATACAAGTGTTGTATGAACACTAAAATAAAATTTTATTTTAGGCTCTGTTCCTGATGGCCTTGCAGAAATTTTACTTCCATCGGCGGTAATAAATTGAAGCACATTACTTTTAGGTAATTGCAGGTTCCAAGTTTCGCCGCTCAACAAGTTTTTCCCAGTTTGCATGTCGTAATCCAACATTTCTACTACTGCAGAACCATCGATTGCCTGTGGAGGACTGGTACGAAACCCTTCCATCATAGCAGCAATTTCTTTTTGACCATTCATGCCTTTTTTGGTAATACTAATAAGCCGCTCGTAATAAAAACCATACTGCATGTACAGTTCTATCATCTTGTCAAATAAACTTTTTCCTTTTGCTTTTTCATACGCCGCCATCTCACATAACAAAGCAACGGCGCTCACTGCATCCTTATCTCTAATTTCATTTCCTATCATGAGACCAAAACTTTCTTCACCACCTATTACATAGTTTTCGTTGGCTTCTTTTTCTTTGATAAGCTCGGCAATCCATTTAAAACCAGTAAGTACGTTGTAACATGCTACCCCGTTTTGTTTAGCTACCTCATTAATCATAGCGGTTGTAACAATGGTTGAAATAACCATATCATTTGGCTTTGCAATTCCTTTCGCTTTTCTTGCTTCTATGAGGTATGCAAAGGCTAATACGGCTGTTTGATTGCCATTCATGAGCACCCATTCACCTTTATGATTTTTCACACCAATACCTACCCTGTCGGCGTCTGGATCTGTACCTAATAAAATATCAGCATCAAGTGATTTAGCCATTGCAAGTCCCATGGCCATGGTTTCGCTTTCTTCGGGATTGGGATATCCAACCGTTGGAAAATTGCCATCTGGTGTTGCTTGATCTTCTACTATATGAACATTGGTAAATCCAAAACGAGATAGTACTTCAGGCACCAGGGTAATACCCGTTCCATGAATAGGTGTGTACACAATGGATAAATTATGCTCGGCTTGAATCACTTCGGGATAAACGCTTAAACTTTTTACCATACTAATGTATGCCTCATCCATTTCACGACCTATGATTGTAATATTCGCCTCGCCTCCCGTCCAATTCACTTCATCAACACTTGTAATGGCTTCTACTTCTGTAATTACATTTTTATCGTGCGGAGGAACGAGTTGACCACCATCATTCCAATAGGCTTTATACCCGTTGTATTCTTTAGGATTGTGCGAAGCAGTGCACACCACACCTGCCTTACAACCAAGTTTTCTGATAGTAAAGCTTAGTTCAGGTGTAGGCCTTAAAGCCTCAAACAAATAAACATGTATGCCATTTGCAGCAAATACACCTGCCGTAGTTTCTGCAAAAAATCGACTATTATTTCTACTATCATGGCCAATCACCACCGAAACAGGCTGATCACCGTATGTTTTTTTAAGATAATTAGCAAAACCCTGCGTAGCCATACCCACCGTGTATTTATTCATACGATTGGTACCTACACCCATTATACCACGCAAACCTCCAGTGCCAAATTCTAGGCTTCTATAAAAAGAATCGGCCAATTCATCTGGTTGTAAATTTGCAATGGCGTCTTTAGTAACCTGATCGTAATTACCAGAAAGCCATACCGAAACTTTATCTTGAATAGAATGATCCATAAAATAGTATTAAATACAGTACAAAAATAGTAAAAATTAAGCCTTGCTTTCGACGCAAACACCTTCGATTTCGGAACCTTCAACAATTACCCGAATATGTTCTTGTAAAGAAGTAGAAATAGACAAACCAACATAGTCCGGCTTTACGGGATACAAACGGTACATTCTTTCAACAAGTACTAGGGTTTGAATACTTACTGGATAAAAATCTAGTAATGGTTTGAGGGCATACAAAAGCGTTTTGCCACTATTAGAAACATCGTCCACCAAAACAATATGTGCACCTGTAAAATGAGCAGGGGCACTATATGTGATTTCCGAAGGCGTATCCTTGTCTAAAGAAGCTTCTAAAATAGTGATACTACACTGAACATAAGGAGCGATCAATGCAGCAATTTTATGGGCAATTACGACCCCATTGTTTCGAATTCCAATTAGTATCAAAGACTTTGTTGAAGGCGCTATATTTTCTGCTAATTCTAATGCCATACGGTGCATTTTTTGGCCAGCAGCAGCAGCAGAAAGAATTGAATTGTTGGGTTCCATAGACGCAAGATTTAGTATCAAATGTAACAAGAATATTTGCACAATAGTAACTGAATCACAACTAAATAAAACAACTTATCTTAGCGCCATAATTGCGCACCATGGAAATGTTAGCTCCACTGATTTTTTTAGTCCTTTTTGGTACTGCTGGCTTCCTTTTTTATAAAAAGGCCTCCCTCATAAAAAAAACCATCTTATTGGGTAAATCTGAAATTAAATATGACCAACCAGCCCTCAGATGGAAACAAGTATTACTGCTAGCATTTGGACAAAAAAAGATGTTCAAAAATCCTTTGGTTGCTTTTTTACACCTTATTATTTATGCCGGCTTTGTTATCATCAATATAGAAGTATTAGAAATAATCATTGACGGGCTTACCGGCAAACACCGTGTTTTTTTACCATTCATCGGAACTTATTATAGCTTCTTTATCAATGTGTTTGAAATATTAGCTTTTGGGGTAACGGCTGTTTGTGTTATTTTTTTAGTACGTCGAAATGTATTGTACATAAAAAGGTTGTCAAGTAACGATCTAGCAGGTTGGCCAAAAACAGATGCAAACCTCATACTCGTTGTTGAAATTGTTTTAATGAGCTTATTTTTTTTAATGAACGGTGCTGACCAGGCTTTACAAAGTATTGATCCTTCGCATTATTCAGCAACAGGTTCGTTTTTAATTTCGGGCAACTTAGTACCAGTATTAAATCAGTTTTCGCCAAATACATTAATGATAATTGAAAGAGGTGCTTGGTGGCTCCACATCATTGGTATTTTGGCCTTTTTAAATTACCTACCCTACTCAAAACATTTGCATATTATTCTTGCATTTCCTAGTGCCTACTTCAGTTCACTAGAGCCTGCAGGGAAAATGAAAAATATGCCGTCGGTTCAAAATGAAGTATTGTATGCGGTGGATCCAAGTAAAGCACCAACAGATGCTGCACCTCCTAGCACATTTGGCGCCAAGGACATTTTTGATTTGAATTGGAAAAGTTTAATGGAAGCATATAGCTGTACAGAATGCGGCAGGTGTTCTGCAGCTTGTCCAGCAACAACCACTGGCAAATTATTAAGCCCGCGTAAAATTATGATGGCTACCAGAGATAGACTTGAAGAAGTAGCTCAAAACATACATAAAAATACAAATTTTATAGACGATCAAAAAACGCTATTGCACAATTATATCAGCGTTGAAGAACTCAGGGCTTGTACCACTTGTAATGCATGTGTGGAAGCTTGTCCTGTAAGTTTATCACCACTTGATATTATTATGGAATTAAGAAGATCATTAATCATGGAAGAAAGTAATGCACCTTCCGAGTGGAATAATACATTTTCAAATATTGAAAATAATTTTGCACCATGGAAATTTTCGCCAGAAGACCGTGAAAATTGGGCAAAAGAAAACTAATAAGATACTTATGAAAGTAAATACAATGGCCGAAATGATGGCTTCAGGAACAATGCCAGAATACCTATTTTGGGTAGGCTGTGCAGGAAGTTTTGATCAAAGGGCTCAAAAAATAACAAAAGCATTTTCTCTTATTTTAGATAAAGTAGGCATTAGTTATGCGATATTAGGTAAAGAGGAAGCATGCACTGGCGACCCAGCTAGAAGAGCAGGTAATGAGTTTTTATTTCAAATGATGGCATACCAAAATATTCAGGTAATGAACGCTTATGGTGTTAAAAAAATAATTACCACCTGTCCACACTGTTTTAATACCATCAAAAACGAATACCCTGAACTTGGTGGAAACTACGAAGTCATTCACCACACCACTTTACTTCAATCTTTAATCAACGAAGGAAAGATAATTTTAAAAGAAGGCGGTGCATTTAAGGGTAAAAAAATATCTTACCACGATAGCTGTTATTTAGGGCGCGCCAACAATATTTATGAAGCCCCGCGAAAAGTTTTAGAAATATTAGACGCCGAACTTATTGAAATGAAAAGATGCCGCTCTAATGGACTATGCTGTGGAGCAGGCGGTGCCCAAATGTTTAAAGAGGAAGAACCTGGCACCACCAGAATAAATATTGAAAGAGCCGAAGAAGCCGTAGCCACCGGGGCTCAAATTATAGCATCGGCTTGTCCTTTTTGTAATACCATGATGACGGACGGGATAAAAAATAAAGAAAAAGAAAATGAAATGGCCGTGCTAGATATAGCAGAGCTCATTGCAGAAAGCATGGCTTAATTAAAATATTGAATGATGAATTTTTCTATTGAAGCGCATATTCCTTCCCATTTTAATGACAACGCCCGTGTTTGGATTTTTCAAAGTAGTAGGCTTTTTAACATGTCTGAAGCTTTTGAAATTGAGCGCATCTTAAATGAGCATTGTAATGGTTGGAAAAGCCATGGCAAGGAGGTTAACGGCTATGCCAATTTATTTTTTGGTCAATTTATTGTTGTAATGGCCGACGAAACGGAGGCAACTGTTGGAGGCTGTAGTACCGATAGTTTATTTAGAACCATCAAACAAATTGAGACCCTATGCAAAGTCAATTTATTTGATAGACAAATGCTTGCATTTTTAGTAAACGACAAAGTACAACTATTACCACTCGCTCAAATTAAATACGCTGTCTCAAACAATCTTATTAGCACATCAACCCTTTATTTTAATAATACAGTAGGTACCAAAAAAGAATTGATTGGTAGCTGGATGATTCCTATTTACGAGAGCTGGCTTTCAGCAAGGGTTTAACTGGTTTTGTAACCACTTTATTTAATTGATAACTAAAAGCAATTCTGTAGTTTCTTGTATTACTTGAGCTAAATGATTCTAAATTAAAATTAGCGCCATATGCAAAGGTTTGAAACTGCTGCTGTGTTGTGGGGTCAATAATATTAATAGATGCAATTAAACGGCGGTCTAAAAACTTACGCTGAATGCCAAGGTTAACCGTTAAATTACTCCTACTCCTACCTTGGGGATCGGCAAAATTATTGTAACGTGCAGTTCCTTCAAAAGTAAGCAGGTTACTCGGTGTAAAATTATAATTGAGGCTGGTATAAAAAGTAGCGCCATCACGGTACTTGTATAAGCGTTTTTCGGCGGTGCCATATTGATTAAATGTATACCCTGCACTACCGTTCAATCTAAATTTTTTGGTAAATGTATACCCACCCCAAGCACTAGCTTCATATTCACGTCGATCAGCAATATTTTTCCAAGTCACTTCAGTTTTACCACCCGCTTGTAATGTACGGATACTATTAAAAACCTGCTCCAATTGATTATAGCCTAGTGACGTATTGATATAATACTTGCCTTTAAAATAACTAAAATTCCAATCATAGTTATGCGACAAAGTAGGCTCTAAATAAGGATTGCCAAACCTAATATTATAGGGGTCACTGTAATCGATATTTGGATTCAACTCGCCAATACCAGGACGTCTAATGGTAGCCCTATACACAAGGGTTGTATTCATTTCCTTGGAAAACTCTTTACGAAGTGTGAAATTGGGTAGCACATTCCAATATCCATTGTCTACATCACTGGCATTCCCTTTTAGGAAAACAAACTGCAAATTGGTATACTCGGCTTGAACTCCAAATGATAAGCGGTATTTACTTTTAAAATTGTAGGATAAACCTGCTCTTGCTGTTGCAACGAGTTGGTTATTTGTAAAATCATTACTTAGTAAATCATTGGTAGTAAAGTCTTGGTCTTGCTTTCGAAAAAATTGTGTGTTAACACGTCCATGGTACCATGAATTTAAAACAGAAACTCCCGCATTAAAATTATGTTGCTTGGTTTTCAAAGGACGTAAAAAATCAATTCTAAGTGAAGCAGAATTATTGTCAGTATTAAAAAGTTGTTTTTGGGTAGAATCTACACCCGTAGGTGTTTTATCTGGAAATAGAAACTGCTGAAAAAATGTTCTATTATTATGGGTAGTTGATAAATTAGCATTTGCAATAAAGCGCAAATAACCTGGGCCAGTTTTTTGTTTGATATTATAACTTCCCGACAATGCTTGATTGAAGCCACCACCCAGACTGTGGTTGTTACGATTGCTTAAACGATAAATTTGTTGCTGGTTGTTGATATTTGTAAATGTATTACTAGAATTGTTGTCAAAAGAATTTGGATTGAGCTGATAGGTAAGCGAAAGAATATGCTGCTTATCAATTTCATAATCGGCTTGTGCTCGAAAATTAGGCCTCGATGAAAAATTAGTGAACCTATTTTGTGTATTAAAATAATTTACAGAATCTCTATAAATATTTTCTCTTTTCGAATAGCCATTGCCGGTTATGGTACTTACGCCAACGCCTCCATTTAAGTTTAATACAAGTTTTTGATTGCGGTAGCTACCATTTGCGGATGTTGATGATTCTCCTCTTGTTCCGGCACTAACGTTCACCCTTCCTACCCAACCTATTTTTCCTTTTTTAGTAACAATATTAATAACGCCACCCGTTTCTGTTGCGTATTGAGGCGGAGGTGTTGTCATGACCTCAATTCTATCAATACTATTTCCTGGCAAACTCTCTAATAAATCCTGCAGCTGTTGCGCATTTAAATCGGTGGGCTTATCGTCAATGAGGATTCGAGGTTCTTTACCTTTTAGTAAAATTTTTCCATTTGGATCATTGTTAATAAGCGGCATATTTTTTAATAGCTCGGCCGTGGTCGCACCCCCACTTAAAGCACTTTCTCCCACATTAAAAATGATTTTATCATCCTTATTTTCTATAAGTGGCTTTTCGGCATAAACAATTACTTCGGAACTAGCAGAACCTGATATATTTAATTTAACATCGCCCAAATTAAAGTCATAACGTTCTTCTCTTAAATAAATACTATCCATTTGAAGATTGGCATAACCCACCATCGATACTTTTAGCTTGTAATATCCAAAGGGCAAATTCAAACATTCAAAAGCGCCGTTTTTATCAGATACTACCTGAAACGCCACAGCCGTATCCGACATTTTTTTTAATTGGATACTAGCAAATGATAAAGGCTTGCTGGAAGTTGCGTCTAATACATTACCAATAATAAGCCCCATCAAACGACTGGCCCCTGGAGGTGGTTTTTGACAATAGCCTTGTATAGAAAAAAACAAGGCACTAATTATGCATAAAAAAGACTTCATAGTATCGATTACAAAATAAATCTTTATTAGCAAGATGAGAAATAATAAGGGCTAATTGGTTAATTTTATAGAAATAATCGGCCACCATGTTAACGATCTACGGCATACCCAATTGCGACACTGTAAAAAAGAGTTTAGACTGGTTTACAAAACACAAGATTGACTATGAGTTTCATAACTACAAAAAAGAAGGTATAACGGCTACGTTACTTAAAGATTGGATGTCTCAACAAGATTTTACACTGATTGTAAATACAAAATCTGCTACCTACAAGAAATTAAGCCCAGCGGATCAAGCAAATTGTGCAAAAGCAGCTTCTGCTATTGCCGTGTTACAAGAAAATACAAGCTTGATCAAAAGACCCATCGTAACAAAGCAGGGTAAAATTATAGCCATTGGTTTTAATCCAGAAACCTATTCGAGCCTATTTTAAAATAGATGCTAGTTTTTGTAAGAGATCTTCTCCCCTTAAATCTTTGCCGATAATTTTTCCTGTAGGATCAATTAACAAATTAGCAGGGATACTTTGAATGCGGTATAGCTGCGCAACTTCATTACTCCAGTATTTCAAATCGCTAACATGAGGCCAAGTTAATTTGTCTGCTGCAATAGCCTGAATCCAACTATTTTTATCCTGATCTAAAGAAACACCAAGTACTGTAAAGTTTTTTGACTTGTAGGTATTAAAAGCTGCAACAACGTTAGGATTTTCTTGTCTACAAGGCCTGCACCAGCTAGCCCAAAAATCAATGAGTACATACTTGCCTCTAAATGAAGACAACTTAATTGGCTTGCCATTCTGATCATTTTGTGTGAATTCTGTTGCCATAGAACCTATTTGTCCAATTTTGGCGTCAGCGACAGACTTTACAATCATTTCAGAAAAATAGCCTTTTTGAGCAGCAGGCTGAAGTGTACTAAATTTTGATTCTAATTCTTGTGGTCCCGAAAATAAAGGCCCAACAGCATAAAGTGCAAATGAACTTACAACAGAAGCAGGATTGGCATTTGCAAATCCTACCGTTTCATTTAAAAGCACTTGCTTGTAACTATTAAATAAATTAATGAGTGAATCTCGCTTTGGTGTTTGCGCTGTTTCTGCTTGAATAAGCGGCACTATGGCGTTGAGCTTGTCTTTTAATGGCGCAAATTGAATTCTAAATTTCTCGTAAGTCTGGTGCAATACCGATCCTGTTAATTTAATTTGATCTGGAGCAGCTATATCACCTTCTATAATAACAGTTTCGTTTCCAATAAACATTTCTATGTTGATTTGGGGTGCAGCAGAAAAAGACAACTGCAATAACATGCCTTCATTTACAGTTCCTTTTAAAACAAATGCACCATCTGCAATATTTCCTGTAGCAAGCGCCTGTCCATTAAAAACATTTTTTAAAGTTACGGTACTGCCATTCGTTAATCCCTTAACACGTCCTGTAACAGAAAAATCTGCAGCAATAGCAGATTGAAAAGCAATTAAAAGGGAAAGTGTGTATATAATTAGTTTACGCATAATAATTATTTGAGTCTATTTTTTGTGTCTATTTTTTAATATTTCAATTACATCTTGCAAACTGTAGCCTTTTGCTTGCAATAAAATTAAGTAATGAAAAAGTAAATCAGAGGCTTCATTTAGGAATAAAAGATCATTATCATCTTTAGACTCTATCACAAGCTCAACTGCTTCTTCGCCAACTTTTTGCGCAATTTTATTGATCCCTTTAGAAAATAAAGAAGCTACATAAGAACTATCAGGACTGTCGTTTTTACGGCTAGCAATAACTGTTTCTAAATAGGGTAAAAAGTGAGCGGAATTATTTTCTTCCCCAAAACATGTATCACTACCAGTATGGCAAGTTGGTCCAACAGGTACTGCCTTAACAAGAAGTGAATCAGCATCACAATCGAGTAACATATCTTTGTAATTCAAAAAGTGACCACTCTCTTCTCCTTTTGTCCAAAGTCTATTTTTAGACCTACTAAAAAAAGTAACTTTTTTAGTAGACAAGGTTGTTTCAATAGCAGCAGCATTCATAAAACCAAGCATTAAAACCTTACCGCTTTCAATATCTTGAACAATTGCCGGCACAAGCCCATCTGAATATTTTGAAAAATCAATTTTGTCTAACATAATAGGTAGTAAAAGTAAAAATTAAAGCCTAATTGGCAAGCCTTTCTCAAATAAAAATGATTTTAAAGCGTGTACTTCAATTTCTTTAAAATGAAAGATACTAGCAGCTAGAGCTGCATCTGCTGCCCCAGTTGTAAAAACATCCTCAAAATGCTGCATAGTTCCACCTCCCCCCGATGCAATTACCGGTATTGAAACAGCTTTAGAAACAGCACTTGTAATATCTAAAGCAAAGCCAGCCTTGGTACCGTCATGATTCATAGATGTTAGCAGAATTTCGCCAGCACCGAGCCTTGCAGCTTCTTGAGCCCATGACAAACAAGTTGTTTTAGTAGCAACCGTTCCTCCATTTAAATAAACGTACCACACACCATCCGCTTCTTGCTTGGTATCAATTGCCACCACAATACACTGACTTCCAAATTCCTTGGCTAAAACTGATACTAGTTCCGGATTTTTGAATGCTGCAGAATTCACAGCTATTTTATCGGCACCATTTTGCAGTAGTACACGAACGTCTTCAATGCTTGCAACACCACCCCCAACAGTAAAAGGTATATTAATTACACCAGCAATTTTTTTAGCTAGATCTGCGAGTGTTTTGCGTTTTTCATTGGTGGCTGTGATATCTAAAAAAACAAGCTCGTCTATGCCGGCAGCTGCATAATAAGCACCAAGCTCGACAGGGTCACCAGCGTCACGGATATTTTCAAAATTGACACCTTTAACGGTTCTTCCATTTTTAATATCTAAACAAGCAATAATTCTTTTTGCTAACATACTTTAAAATTATGCGTTAAACTGCTGTAACTCTTTAAGTGAAATACGGTTTTCATAAATCGCCTTACCAACAATGGCACCAGCACAACCTATACGATCAAGTACTTCAAGATCTTGAAGCGAACTCACGCCACCACTTGCTACTAATTTTAAATTGGGAAACATTGTTAAAAGTGATTGATACAGTACTGTAGAAGGTCCTTCTAACCTACCATCTTTTGTGACGTCGGTACAAAAAATATTGGTGATGCCTTTATCTAAATACCCGCCAATAAAATCATTGATAGAAATGTTAGACGTTTTCATCCATCCATTTACTGCGATAAGGTTGTCTTTCACATCGGCACCTAAAAAAAATGCATGTGCTCCATACGTACTCACCCAGTTTAAAAAAAATTCAGGATTGGCAACCGCAATACTACCAATGGTTGCAAGGGATGCACCACGCTCAAAAACGAGTGCAACATCCTCGTCCGTTTTTATACCACCCCCAAAATCAATGACTAATTTTGTATGCAGCGCAATCGATTCTAATACTTTCCAGTTTTTTACAACCCCTGCTTTAGCACCATCTAAATCTACCAAGTGAAGCCTTTTAATACCAGCATCTTCAAATGCTTTTGCCACTTCCAATGGATTTTCGTTGTAAATGGTTTTTTGCGCATAATCACCCTCCGTTAACCGAACACATTTGCCATCAATAATATCTATTGCAGGTACAATTTGCATGTTATTTAATATCTAAAAAGTTTTGTAAAATTTTTTCTCCTACAGCAGCACTTTTTTCGGGATGAAATTGAACCCCATAAAAATTGTTTTTTTGAAGTGCTGCACTATAAGGCAATATATAATTAGTAGTAGCGATGGTGTCTGGCCCAAGTGCTGCGTAATAACCGTGTACGAAATAACAATATGCATCGGGAGCCAAGCCGCTAAATAATGTTGACCTATAACCAGTTATTGTATTCCAACCCACTTGCGGAATTTTATCAGTTCCATTTGGTAAAAATGAAACAACACGCTCATCAAATACAGATAAACAGGTGGTATTATTTTCTTCTGAAAATGTACATAATAATTGCATGCCCAAACAAATGCCTAGTACGGGCTGATCCAATGTTTTAATAACAGCATCTAAATTTCTTTCTTTTAAGTAGGCCATAGCAGTGCTTGCCTCCCCAACACCCGGAAAAATAACACGATCCGCTTTTTGCAACAGCTCCACATCATCTGTTACAACTGCGCTAACACCAAGTCTTTCAAGTGCGTATGTGACCGATAAAATATTACCAGCATTATATTTTACAATAGCAACATTCATATTAGTTTTTACCAATTATAGATGATAAAAATTGAGCTGTAGTAGCAGACACATCTGTACTATTTTCTAGCGCTTTAATATATGCGGATCCAATAATAGCACCAGTTGTATGCCTAGTAGCAAGTTCAAAAGATGCAGCATCTTTAACCCCAAACCCAACCAAAATAGGATTGTTTAAATGCATCTGCTTTAGTTTTTGCAGGTAAGCATCTACAACATCAAAATTAAGTGCTGATCCTGTAGTTGCAGAAGCGCTCACAGCATATAAAAATCCAGAACTCAACGAATCAAGATAAACAATACGCTCAGTGGGTGTTTCTGGCGTTACTAAAAATATGAAATCTAAGCCATGCTTTTTTATGATAGCACCATATTTAGCTTCAAACTCATAAGCAGGCATGTCTGGTAAAATAAGTCCATCCACCCCCACTGCTGCAGCAGCTTCACAAAATTTCTCGAAACCAAATTGCAATACTGGATTCATATAACCCATGAGTACCACTGGTAAATGAATAGTAGGCCTTAATGATTTCAATTGATCAAACAATATCTCTATAGACATACCATTTTCGATAGCCCTTGCCCCACTTTCTTGAATCACAGGTCCATCTGCTAATGGATCTGAATAAGGCATACCAATTTCTACTAAATCTGCTCCGTTTTGCTCTAAAGCAGCAATGATAGGGAGCGTGCTATCTAATGTTGGATAGCCTGCCGTACAATACACGTTGAGCACCTTAGAATGCTTTACCTCAAATAATTTTTTTAGTCTTGTCATGAATCTAATTTTTGCATGTACGTAGATAAATCTTTATCGCCACGGCCACTTAAACAAATAACAACCGTATCAGTTGGCTTCCACTCTATTTGATTGAGTGCTGCAAAAGCATGTGCTGTTTCTAAGGCAGGAATAATCCCTTCCGTTTTACTTACATGGAATGCAGCATCCATGGCTTCATCATCTGTGGCACTTAAAAAAATACCCCTGCCAGAAGCATATAAATTGGCATGCATCGGGCCAATACCAGGGTAATCGAGACCTGCCGAAATACTATGCGGCTCTACTACTTGACCATCTGGCGTTTGCATCAATAAACTTTTACTGCCATGGAGTATTCCGGGCGTACCAAGCTGTGTAGTGGCCGCACTCATACTTGTATGAACCCCATGCCCAGCTGCCTCCACTGCTACAATTTGCACCGACGGCTCTTCTAAAAAATGATAAAAAGCGCCAGCAGCATTACTACCCCCACCCACACAAGCAATTACATGTGTTGGTAGTTCGGTACCTGTTTGTGCTAGTAATTGCGTTCGAATTTCTTTACTAATAACACTTTGAAACCTTGCCACCATATCTGGATACGGATGTGGCCCTACCACACTACCAATAATATAATGCGTATCCGTTGGGTTATTAATCCAATCTCTTATGGCTTCATTGGTGGCATCTTTTAATGTTTTACTGCCACTTTTTGCAGGAACTACCGTAGCCCCTAACATACGCATACGTGCAACATTGGGCGCTTGACGTTCAATATCTTTTTCACCCATATACACAATGCATTCCATACCTTTTAATGCACATACGGTAGCCGTTGCAACACCATGCTGTCCAGCACCTGTTTCGGCGATAATGCGTGTTTTACCAAGCTTTTGAGCGAGAATAATTTGACCAATGGTATTGTTGATTTTATGCGCACCTGTATGGCATAAATCTTCTCTTTTTAAATAGATCGTTGTTCCGTATTGTTCACTCAAACGTTTTGCCAAAAATAAAGGGGTTGGTCTACCAACATAATGATGCAGAAGGTCGTTACATTCTTTTTTAAAATCGGCATCATCCATGATTTGTAAATACTGACTCTTTAATTGAGCCACATTCGCAAATAACATTTCAGGAATAAAGGCACCGCCAAAATCTCCGTAATAGCCATGCTCGTTTGGATTTGTAAATGTTTGTTGCATATTTATAGCGCTTTAATTATAGGAATAAAAGATTGTAATAGTGGTATGTTTTTTTGGCCTGGTGCCCTTTCAAACTTACTGTTTACATCTACAGCAATACAATTACCGGCCGCATCAGATTGTATATATGAAGTAATTTTAGAGACATCATCAGGTCCAATGCCACCACTTAAAAAGTAAGGCTTTTGACGGGTAGCATTGGCTAGTTTTATCCAATCAAATGAAATACCAGATCCACCATACAAACTGGAAGCGGTATCAAATAACAGATAATCTATGTCTTCTAGATATTCAGAAATTTTATAAGCAACATCATCTGTTTCTGAAATCCGAAACGCTTTTATTACTGGGTAATGATTGGCCATTTCTTTACAATAGTTGGGTGTTTCATCGCCGTGAAGCTGGACCATATCAAGCCCCGCAGCCCTAGCTGTAGCAATAACATCTTCGAAGGGTTCATTCACAAATACACCTACTTTTAATGCCCCTGGCAACTGAATACTTTTAATTTGACTAAGGGTTAATGCATTTAATACATAGCGCTTGGATGCGGTATAAAAAATAAACCCTAGATAATTTGCACCCGCTTTACTTAAAGCAAGAGCCTCATCGATATCTGTAATGCCACAAACTTTAACTTTCATTTTCTCGATTTTTTAAATCTGTAACAAAAGCTTCAAATGCTGCAGCAGGATCTGGCGTTTTCATGAAATTTTCACCAATTAAAAAACCATTAAACCCTTCTTTTTTAAGTTCAAGTATGGTTGATACGTTACTGATTCCGCTCTCAGCAATTTTTGGTAAATGAGCCGGTAACATTTTAGCAAGCGCAATAGAATGCGCAAGGTCCACCTCAAAAGTTTTAAGGTTGCGATTATTGATACCTACCATATCTATCCCATCACCACATACATGATCCAACTCATCTTTAGTATGAATTTCAAGTAACACTTCTAGTCCAATATCTTTTGCAACAGTAGCGAGTTCCTTAACAGTTAATGGTGTAAGGCAAGCAGCTATCAACAATATCACATCAGCACCATAAGCCTTTGCTTCAATAATTTGATACGGGTCAACCATAAAATCTTTTCGTAAAATAGGCGTATCATGAACCCTTGCAGCTGTAAGGTCTTCTAAAGAGCCGCCAAAAAAATCAAGGTCTGTTAATACAGATAGGCCTGAAGCACCAAACGTAGCATAAGCAGCCGTTACCGCTGTAACAGTGGCTGTATTATTAATAATGCCCTTACTAGGAGACTTCCTTTTAAATTCGGCGATGATCCCCGTTTTTAAAGGACTTGTTACAAAAGAAGACATAGACAAAGCATCCGCCTTAAAAAAAGGCATTTGTGTTAATACCGCTTCTGAAACAAGTGCTTTTTGTGTAGCCACCTCTTCTTTTTTACGCGCAATAATTTGATCTAATATATTCATACTATTGAACTGCAATTAATTGTTGTAAAACTTGATACGCTTTTTGACTATCCAAACTTTCTACCGCTGCTGCATACGCTTCATTATAGGTACTGTATTTTTGGGTAGCAAATAAAGCAGCTGCTGCGTTGGCAAGCACTACGGCGTTTTGTGCCATGGTACCTTCCCCTTTTATAATTTTTAAGAATATTTGGGCCGAAGCTTCTACGGTATCTCCACCCGCTAAATCTGCTGGAAAAACAATTCTTTTACCAAGCTCGTTCGCAGAAACAATACGTTCCCCTTTTGCTGTAAATATTTTAGTATCACTTGTTAATGAAATTTCGTCGTATCCATCTAGTCCATGTATGATCGTATAATTAATACCTTCTTCTTGTAATAGATAATGGTAAATTCTAGCCATTTCTAAACTGTACACCCCAATGAGCTGATGCGCAGGCTTTGCCGGATTCACAAGTGGTCCTAGCATATTAAAAAAAGTACGAACACCTAGATTTTTTCTGATAGGTCCAACTAGTTTAAGTGCTGGATGAAAAAGTGGCGCATGCAAAAAACAAATATTTGCAGTATCCAACTCTTGCTTCAATTTGGTAGCATCATTTTTAAATACATACCCTAACTGCTCCATAACATTAGACGATCCACTAATGGTGCTTGCGCCATAGTTACCATGCTTGGCTACTTTTTGACCTGCACCTGCCACTATAAAACAAGAAAGTGTAGAAATATTAAACGTATTTTTTCCGTCGCCACCTGTACCTACAATATCGAGCAAATCATTTGTATCTAATTGAATGGGAACAGCAAGTTCAAGTAGTGCATCTCTAAAACCTTGTAACTCCGCAATGGTAATACTGCGCATTAAAAACACCGTCATTAAGGATGCTAATTCGCTATCATTGTAGGCGCCCGAAGACATAGAGAGTAGTAAATCTTTAGCTGCTTCTCTAGAAAGTGTTTTATGCTCAAATAAATATTGTAAAATCTTTTTCATTTTAATAACCAGTTTTTAATAACCATTTCGCCACATGGCGTTAACACACTTTCGGGATGGAATTGAACACCACAAACATCATAAGACGCATGCTCAATAGCCATAATCAATCCGTTTTCATCGGTGGCCGTTACTTTTAGCACATCAGGCAGGTTCTTATTTGAAACAACCCAACTATGGTAACGTCCTACTTCGATGGTATCTTCTAATCCGTTAAATAAATAATTCGTATTATCAATTGAAATGGGGGTTGCAACACCATGATAAACCGTTGATAAATTTTCTAGGGTTGCGCCAAATGCTTCGCCAATGGCTTGATGACCCAGACATACACCAAGTATACATTTAGACGCGGCATACTGCTTGATTAACGGCAGTAATAGCCCTGCTTCAGAGGGAATACCAGGGCCAGGAGATAAAATTATTTTATCATACCCTGCAACATCATCGAGATCTATTTGATCATTTCTAACAACCGTTACTTTTTGATTCGTTATTTTTTCAACGAGGTGCACGAGGTTGTACGTAAAGGAATCATAATTATCAAAAACCAATATTTTCATACCAACTACTTTTATATTCCAGCAGCTAAAACCACTGCTTGTTTTAATGCATTTAATTTATTGTTGACTTCTTGTAATTCGCTTTCAGGATTGGAAGAAACCACAACGCCAGCCCCGGCTTGATAGAATAGCGTATTGTCTTTACTTAAAAAGCTACGTATCATAATGGCATGGTTAAAATCACCATTAAATCCAACAAAACCAATGGCACCACCATAATAGCCACGAGCCGTTGGTTCCAATTCATCTATAATTTCCAACGCCTTATACTTAGGCGCTCCGCTTAAAGTTCCAGCAGGAAATGTTTGCGCTAATACACTAAACGGATTTGCATCCTTCCCTAAGGTTCCAACAACTTCGCTCACTAAATGAATTACATGCGAATAAAATTTTACCTGCTTGAATTGACTTACTGTTACCGCAGTACAAGACCTACTCAAATCATTACGGGCAAGATCTACCAGCATCACATGCTCGGCATTTTCTTTTGCGTCTTCTAATAATTTTGCAGAGAGTGCTTTATCTTCTTCATCATTACCTGTTCTTTTAAAAGTACCTGCAATGGGATGCATGACTGCTTTGTTGTTACGAACAATTAACTGCGCTTCAGGAGAAGAACCCATTAATTTATAATCACCATAATCAAAGAAAAATAAATAAGGTGAAGGATTCACACTTCGAAGTGCTCTGTAGACATTAAACTCATCCCCTT
This sequence comes from Bacteroidota bacterium, assembly GCA_041173245.1. GTDB lineage: Bacteria > Bacteroidota > Bacteroidia > Chitinophagales > Chitinophagaceae > Sediminibacterium. The sequence continues at coordinate 19,589 of JBEDIY010000025.1, forward strand.
TAAAGGATTGTTCAAAACGCCTACTAAGTACAATTTGAAAAACATCGCCACGCAAACAGTGTTGAATACCCTTTTCTACCATGGCCTTATACACCTCGTCTGACACGTTTGAACGCTCATCACCAACAGGGGTAAATGGAAATTGTGGCACGTCTTTATTTCGAATGAGCGATTCAATGAGTGAAGTGTCGGCCTGTTCGTTCGCCAATAAATTTTGACAAATAAAGAGTTCGTCTTTATAATGATCAAATACGATTACGTACTGATACAACCGGTAACGAACGAGCGGAACGTTTGTTTTTTTTGCATCCGCAAATGCAATGGTTTCAAATAATGGAATGGCATCAAAACTAGTGTATCCAAATAAGCCTTGTGCGAAACTTGTTTCTTTGTGTGCATGAGGTACTACTTGATAGCCCTGCATATAGCTCCACAACTGATTGTCAATTTGAGCGGTGGTTACATCCTGTTTTATTGGATCTTGATTTGGATACTTAATTTCGATTGTTTTTGCATCCTTTACTTCAATGCCACCAATAGCACCTATACAAATGAAAGAGTAGCTATTTTCAGCTACATGCGCATCGGTGCTTTCCAATAAAATAGTGTCTCTAAAACGATCTCTTAATCGCAGGTAGATACTAACGGGCGTATACACATCCGCTAACATTCTTTTGCTCTCTGTACGTAAATCAATTTTTTTCATAGGTCACAAATAAAAAGCCCCGACTTATAATGGTCGGGGCTTTTGAAATTATTCAAAAAGTAGTGGACGCGCCATTACATTCCCCGATTGGAGTTTGTATGCCACCACCACTTGTTATTTAATACTTGAGTCATTGATACAAATTTAAGAAATATTGAGTACTAATGCCATTTTTTTTCTAGAAAAGAGATTCCGCCACAATTAAATCTTGAGGTCGTGTAATTTTTAGGTTACTATACTCCCCTTCTATTAAACGAACCGTATGACCGGCTGCTTCCACCACCGTAGCTTCATCAGTGAAGCTAGCTTGGTAGGGTTGTTCAAAGGCAGGTAATAAAACACTGCTCAAAAATGTTTGTGGTGTTTGTATAATTTTAACCAGGGTTCGGTCAACTACCTGGTGCGTTTCACCAGAAACAAGCCTAATACTATCAGTAGCAGTTACTGCTGGAATTGCAGACCCATATACTAATGCTTGTTCGTAACAGTTCCTAATAAGATCACTAGATACCAAGCACCTAACGCCATCATGGACAAAAATGATACTTGGTTCCGTCACTTTTTGAAGCCCATTTTTTACGGATTCAAAACGAGTAGCTCCACCCTCCACAAATTGAATATGTGCAAGTTGAGCTGGTTCAAAATAAGTAGTAGCTTCCTGTACATACGAAGCCGGTAATACAAGCACAATTTGAATATCGTAATAAGCGTAAAAAAATTGTTGGACGGTATGCCAAATAATGGGTTTACCCTTTAAATGCAAAAACTGTTTTGGCACGTCAGTACCCATTCTAACGCCTGACCCACCAGCAACAATTACAGCCGTTTTTTTCATGGTTATTTATTTATAAATAGCGGTTGCAGATTCTCCTTTGCTATTTTGAAAAGCCCTATACATTCCAGCACTATTAAATACCATAGCGGTATTTCCCTGCGCGTCTACACCTATCATTCCACCCTCTCCATTGAGTGCCATTAATTTTTCATGAACCACTACTTCCATTGCCGCTTGCAAACTAAGGCCTTTATATTCCATTAAGCAACTAACATCGTAGGCAGCAACAGTTCTAATAAACATTTCGCCATGACCTGTACAACTAATGGCACAGGTTTTGTTATTGGCATAAGTGCCACTTCCAATAATTGGACTATCGCCAATCCTACCATATTTTTTATTGGTCATGCCACCTGTAGAAGTAGCACCAGCAATATTTCCATTGCTATCACAAGCAACAGCACCCACCGTACCAAATTTTTTATCCTTTAATAATTCCTCTAAATGATGATTGGTATGATCCAATGAATAAGTGTCAGAGTCACGAATAGCTTTCCACTGGTCATACCTGAACTGAGAATAAAAATATTCGTCGGGCGCTAACACAACACCTTGCTTGATGGCAAAATCGTTGGCTCCTTTGCCACTTAAAAAAACGTGATTGCTATTACGCATCACTTCGGTAGCGAGTTGAATTGGGTTTTTTACATTACGAACGGCAGCTATAGCACCTGCTTCAAGTGTTGCACCATCCATAATTGCAGCGTCCATTTCTTGTAATCCCTTTTTGGTAAATACACTGCCTTTTCCTGCATTAAATAAAATATTATTTTCTAGCGTAAAAATAGATGCCTGTATGGCATCCACTGCTGTGCCGCCATTTTGTAAAATGGAATAACCAGCATCCAAAGCTACTTGCAAACCATTTTGGTAAGCTTGTTCTAATTCGGGAGACATGTCGGCTTTTAAAATAGTGCCCGCTCCCCCATGTATAACCAATGAAAATTGTTGCATTGTTTACTATTTTATTTATCCAATAGTATTTTACATTCTGCCAATAAACTTAATTTATTAATAGCTGCAGTTCCAACCTCCTCACAAACAAGTCCACCCGCAATATTCGCCATTTCTGTGGCGAGTTCAATATTTTTTGTTGCTGCATATACAAGTGACGCAACTGCAATAACGGTATCGCCTGCTCCACTTACGTCTGCAATAGAACGGACATGGGTTGGAATAATTTTAGCGTTGGCGCCCGTGTCATAAAACATCCCTTTTTCAGACAAAGTAATTAATGAAATCTGATGTTGTAAATGCGTTTGCAAGGCAGTATGAACGGCCCTTAAATTTTCCAGATTGATGGTAGGAATAGACACCTGTAGTCCTTCTTTTACTTCTTTTAAATTTGGCTTAAAAAGTGTAACACCTTTGTATGCTAAAAAATTATTCTTTTTAGGATCTACCGACATTACAATGTTTCGCTCGGCACAAATTGAGATGGCAGCCTTAATACATGTTGGTGTTAATACACCCTTATCATAATCTTCAAAAATTACTACATCCGGTTTTTTCGTATCAAGGCAGGCAACAAATTTTTGAAGTAATAACATTTCAATATCAGCACCAATGGGTGTTGTAATTTCTGCATCAAGGCGCATCATTTGCTGATTGCGACTCATTACACGCGTTTTATTGGTTGTAATGCGAGAATCATGCGTTAATAAATAACTGGTGTCGATGTGTTGTGCCTCAAAAAGCGATTGCAACAAAACACCATCAGCATCAGTTCCTATTACGGATACAATAGTTGTTTGCGCACCAAGTGCTACCGTATTTAAAGCAACATTAGCAGCACCACCCACACGGTGTTCTTTGCGCTGGAGTGAAACTACAGGCACGGGTGCTTCTGGAGAAATACGGTCTACCTGACCCCACCAATAGGTATCAAGCATTACATCTCCTATGATAACAACTTTTAGATTGTTGAAGTCTTTAAAAAGTTGGTCAAAATTTGTCATGTTTATTTTTTATTACTTCGCACTGCAAGGTAATATAAAGGAATACCTAATAATGCAATGATAAGTCCAGGCCAAGTAAAATTAGGTTTATAAATAATCAATAACACACAAAATAGGGTTCCCATTGAAACATAAATAGCAGGCAAAATTGGGTATCCTACTGCTTTATAGGGTCTTTCTAGATCTGGACGTTTTTTGCGTAAAATAAAGATCCCTATAATGGTAAGTACATAAAATATGACCACAATAAAAGAAACCATATCAAGTAGATCACCATATTTACCACTTAAACATAATAGAGCAGCTACCACACACTGAGCCCATAAGGCCCACTCTGGTACCGCATTTTTATTAAGGGTAGATGCTTTTTTGAAAAATAAACCATCTTGCGCCATGGTATAATACACACGCGCTCCAGCTAAAATAAGTCCGTTGTTACAACCAAAGGTTGATATCATAATCATAACTGCAATGACATAGGTACCAATGCTACCAAAAATTGCATTAGATGCAGAAACTGCTACCCTGTCTGCGGGGGCGTGTGCAATGTCATTTAAAGGAAGTACACTGATGTACATTAAATTAGCAGACACATAAATAATAGTAACAATTAGCGTACCTAAAAATAAACTTAAGCCAATATTACGTTTAGGATTTTTAATTTCGCCTGCAATAAAAGTAACATTATTCCAAGCATCACTACTAAAAATAGAACCTACCATAGATGCGGCAATAGCGCCAAAAATTGCGAGGCCAATAACCGGTGTGGTGCTATTATCTGCTGCAACTGTTTTCATGGCCCAAGCGTCTTGCCAATTGGCATTCCAAATTTCTGATCTGGCGGCTAGTAAAAAACCAAACCCAATAAGGCCAAATAGTGAAACGAGTTTTGTTACCGTAAATGTGGTTTGAATGAGTTTACCACCCTGCACACCCTTGGTATTGATATACGTTAATAAAATAATAATGGCAATGGAAACTAGCTGGGCAGGATAAATTTTGAGAAAACCAGCTTGAAAAATAATGTTGGCATCGGTCATTTCTAATGCTGGAAAAAAGTAGCCAGCAAATTTACTGAAGGCCACACCGACTGCTGCAATAGTGCCAGTTTGTATCACCGAAAAAAAACTCCATCCATATAAAAAACCGAGTAGTGGATTGTACGACTCTTTGAGGTATACATACTGCCCACCAGCTTTTGGAAACATAGCGCTTAGCTCACCATAACTTAAAGCAGCTGTAAGCGTCATAAACCCTGTTATGAGCCAAACGGCTACCAACCAGCCTGCCGAGCCAACATTGCGGGTAATATCGGCACTTACAATAAAAATGCCTGAACCTATCATACTCCCGGCCACAATCATGGTGGCATCGAACAAACCAAGTGACGGCTTAAAATCGGATGTTGTTGTACTCATAAAAGAAATTTAGAACTATTTTTTCGCTTTATACAACTCATTTAAACCTTTTACAAGGTCTGCAGTGATATCGTATGCTGTGTCTTTGTAATACATAGAAAGCATGTCTGAATTGTTACCTAAAATAAAAGCATACCCTTTAGCCTTATTGTACTCCGCTAAATAATCGGTAATTTTTTTCTTTACATCTTGTAATTTTTTCATGCTCTCATCTTGCATTTCATTATTCATCATTTGCTCTTTGCTCTTAAATGTCTTGTCCATTTGTTGAAGTTCCTGCTGTCTAGCATTTACTTCAGCTTCTGACATACGCTGACCATTTTTTTGTAGCTCCTGGTACTTAGCTGCAAAAACTTCTTTTAATTGATTGAGCTCGTTGTTGTTTTGCTGCGCTTTCGCTTGAATAGAATTACTCACTTCTTTATAGTAATTAAATTGAGACTCTACAGAATCAATTTCAAAATAGGCAATGCTGAAATCACCAGCTGCTACCGATTTAGATCCACCAGCTACCGCTGGTTTAGAACCGCTAAATTGAAAATAAAATAGAACTGCTACTGCAATCCCTAAAACAACATTAACAACCGTATTGATATTTTTCATGCTACTAATTTAAATGATTTATCTTTTAAAAAGTAAAAGTAGGAAGTGTTGGCTTCCTACTTTTACAAATATACTAAGGCTATAAAATATTATTCTTCCTCATCAAAGCTCATTGCTTCTCTGGTGGTAGCTAATACTTCATATTCTTCTTTGCTTCCTACAATCATATTCTCGAACTCTTTTTGTCCGGTACCTGCAGGAATCAAATGACCTGTAATTACATTTTCTTTAAGACCTAACATCAAGTCTTTTTTACCTTGTATTGCCGCTTGGCTTAATACTTTAGTTGTTTCTTGGAACGAAGCAGCTGAAATCCAACTTCTAACGCCAAGAGACGCTTTGGTAATACCTAGTAACACTGGAGTAGCGGTTGCAGGTTTTGCATCACGCACTTCTACTAGCTTTCTGTCTGAACGGCGTAGAATTGAATTTTCTTCGCGTAGTTCTCTTAATGTTATAATTTGACCAGCTTTGTAGGTTGTACTTTCGCCAGCTTCTGTAACTACTTTTTTATCATAGATACGGTCATTTTCTTCAATAAAGTCAAATCTATCTTCTAGATCCTCCTCTAAGAATTTAGTATCACCAGCATCTACAATTTCTACCTTCTTCATCATCTGACGAACAATCACTTCTACGTGCTTGTCATTGATTCTTACACCTTGTAAACGGTATACTTCTTGGATTTCATTTACAACATACTCTTGTACTGCAAATGGTCCTTTAATTGCAAGAATCGCAGCTGGTGCAATTTGTCCATCAGACATTGGCGTACCCGCTTTTACGAAGTCACCATCTTGAACTAGAATTTGACGCGTAAGAGGTACTAAGTACTTCTTAACCATGCCATCTTTAGATTCAACAATGATTTCTCTGTTACCACGCTTAACGCTACCAAATGCAACCACACCATCAATCTCACAAACAATCGCAGGGTTACCCGGATTTCTTGCTTCAAATAGTTCAGTTACACGTGGAAGACCTCCTGTGATATCGCGGAGCTTACCTAAAATACGTGGAATTTTAACCATCACAAAACCAGCTTTTACTTCATCGCCTTCTTCTACAGCGATGTGAGATCCAACTGGTAAGTTGTAATGCTTGTTATCCTTTCCTTCAACAATGATGGTAGGTATTTTAGTTTTATCTTTTGTTTCAATAACCACTTTTTCGCGGTGACCTGTTTGCTCATCGGCCTCATCACGGTAAGTAATACCTTCGAGAACGTTTTCAAATTTGATCTTACCGTTTTGCTCAGAAACAACTACGTTGTTAAATGGATCCCAAGTACAAATCACATCACCTTTTTTCACTTCTTGGCCATCTTTTACATTTAAGGTAGCACCATAAGGAACGTTGTTGGTGATCATTAAACGATCATTTTTAACATCCGTAATTCTTACCTCACCTGTACGCCCAATAACAATTTTAGCTTTTTTGCCTTCGTTGTTAACTGCTTCTACAGTTCGTAATCCGTCAAACTGAATAGTACCATCAAACTTTGCTGCTAGAGCAGATTCGATAGATGCAGAACCTGCCACACCACCTACGTGGAACGTACGAAGTGTAAGCTGTGTACCTGGTTCACCAATCGATTGCGCTGCAATAATACCCACTGCATCACCACGTTGTGCGGGTTACCTCGCACAACGGGGTGATGCAGGGGGTATTATTGCAGCGCCATCGATTGGTGAACCCGGTACACAGCTTACACT
>JBEDIY010000026.1:0-30887 GCA_041173245.1 Bacteroidota bacterium
ATAATCTCTATATAAAGACGTTACGATAATTACGAAACGCTCAAACCACATACCAATGTTAACGATGATACTCATGAAGAAAGTAACGAATACATTTCTTCTCATTTTGCGCGACCAGAAAATTTGAGGGCTTAATACGTTACAAGCCATCATACCCCAGTAGCTCCAACCATACGGGCTAAATAAATAAGCACGAGAATACCAGAAAGTATAACCTTCATATTTATTTTGTGAGTACCAACCCATAAATAATTCTGTTAGATAAGCGATACCTACAATAGATCCTGTAAGTACAATTACTTTATTCATGGCTTCGATGTGACCTAGTGTTACATAATCTTCCATTGCAAATACTTTACGTACAATGATCATCAGGGTTTGCACCATCGCAAATCCAGAGAAGATGGCACCCGCAACGAAATACGGAGGGAAGATAGTGGTATGCCAACCAGGAATTACAGAAGTTGCGAAGTCAAAAGATACAATCGTGTGTACCGATAATACAAGTGGTGTAGATAAACCAGCAAGTACCAAAGATAAACTCTCATGACGCTGCCAGTGCTTGGTAGAACCTGTCCAACCAAATGAAGCAAGACCATATAAACGCTTACGCAATTTTGTAAAAGCTCTATCACGAACGGTCGCAAAATCTGGAATTAAACCAGAGTACCAGAATAATAATGATACCGTGAAATAAGTTGAGATCGCAAATACATCCCATAAAAGTGGTGAGTTAAAATTCACCCATAATGGACCACGTGTGTTCGGGTAAGGAAGTACAAAAAATGCCATCCATACACGACCCATGTGGAAGATAGGGAACTGACCTGCGCACATTACAGCGAAGATGGTCATTGCTTCTGCAGCACGGTTTACACCTGTTCTCCATCCTTGACGGAATAGTAATAAGATTGCAGAGATAAGAGTACCAGCGTGACCAATACCTACCCACCATACGAAGTTGGTGATATCCCATCCCCAACCCACTGTTTTGTTCAAGTTCCACTCTCCAATACCATAAGTTACCTCACGGTATACACTGTATACACCAAATAATAAAAGCGCAACAGCAATGAAGAATCCGATGTACCATAACCTTGTTGGCTTGGCTTCGATAGGTCGAACAATATCTTCGGTTACTTGGCGGTAATTTTTATTACCCCTAACCAATGGTTCCCTAAGCTGTGATTCGTACTTTAAATGCATCTTATTCTATTTCAATTATTTTAATTATGCTTTTTTCTCTTCGTGTTTTGCACCTTCGTGTTTTTCTTCCGTGTTACGCACTTTAGCTAAGTAAGTAACGCCAGGTAAAACGTGTAACTGCTCGAGCACATAGAAGCTACGATTTGGATTGTCTAAACGTACTTTAGTGATTGCACTGTGCTTACTATTTGCATTACCAAACGTAATAGCCTCAGTAGGACAAGCTTGTTGACAAGCAACTTTTACATCTGTATCTTCTAAAGGACGAGAATCTTTTTTCGCTTTTAATTTTCCTTCTTGTAAACGTTGAACGCAGAAAGAACATTTTTCAATCACACCACGAGAACGAACAGTAACGTCTGGGTTTAACACCATACGTGTAAGATCATCGTTCATATTTAATACTACATCATTAACGTGACCTGTTTGGTTGTCACCAAAGCTATCAGCACCTGTGTAATCGGCCCAGTTAAAACGACGTACTTTATAAGGACAGTTGTTCGCGCAATAACGTGTACCAATACACCTGTTGTACGTCATTTGGTTTAAACCTTCTGAACTATGGTTGGTAGCAGCTACTGGACAAACGTTTTCACAAGGAGCGTTATCACAATGCTGACACATAAGTGGTTGGAATACTACGTTTGGATTGTCCATATCACCGCTGTAATAACGGTCAATACGTAACCAATGCATTTCATGACCACGTAATACTTCTGGTTTACCAACAACAGAAACGTTGTTTTCTGCATTACATGCTACCACGCAAGCGCCACAACCTGTACATGCATTTAAATCTACGCTCATACCCCATTTGATTCCTGGTCTATCATAGACAGGATATAATGTTCCAGCACCTTCAAACTTTTGAAGTACTTCTTCGTTGCTTAATTTTTCGCCACCAGAAATTTGACCTTTTAATTCATGAGCTCGCTCGTCACGAATTTCTGTTGGATGATGTTTGTATTCGGCAAGTGTTAACTCTTTCATCACCTCGGTACGGTTACCTTGCTCGGTATCGTAACGGCTATGTGTTTGTGTTAATGCCACTGGATATTTTTCGCCAGTTGCAGCAATTTCTACACTTGTGTTTGTATATGAAATATTATTGCCTTGTAAAGAAGCTAAACCAAACGCATTTTTACCAACGCCGCTTGCTGCTTTACCCATATTTTCTGAACGGCCATAACCTACTGCAATACCAATGGTTTCAGGGTGTGTACCCGGAATAATTAAAGCAGGAAGTTCGATCGTCTTACCACCAACAGTAACTTTTACAACTGGCTTTGGAGGATTTACTTCGTAAGCATCTGCTTGACCGCCGTTATTTAAATCAATTTTTAATAATGTTCTAGCAAGTGCAGGAGAAACAATTACATAGTTGTCCCAAGTTGCACGCGTTACTGGATCTGGTAATTCTTGTAACCATGGGTTACTTGCACCTTGTCCTGCACCGATACCTACTTTTTCATACAACACTAATTCTAGAGCGCCCCCTTTTTTAGTTGATGTTGCTGCAGTAACTGCATTTGCAACAGCTGCACTTGAAAAACTTCCTGCGCTAAACGCTGCAGGTGTTGAAGCTATCACACCATCTTGCAGTGCTTTATCCCAACCTGTAACACCGCCTAATTTAGTTGACCAAGCCGTTTTTAAGAACGCTAAATAATCTGAAGCGTTACCACTCCATTTTAACAAGCTATCCTGCCACTGACGAGTTTTAAATAAAGGATATATGGTAGGTTGAATAAATGAAACGTGACCAGAAACCGCTTCGGCATCACCCCAGCTTTCTAGGTAGTGATGATCCGGTAAAACAAACTTACAAAGCACAGCCGTTTCGTCTGCTTTGGTAGCAAATGAAACAGTCGTTTTTACTTTTGATAAACCTGCTGTAAAACCAGCAGCATCATGCCAAGAGTATACTGGGTTTGCACCTATTAAAATTAAAGTACCAACGCTACCAGCGTTCATATCTTTAACAAGTTGTACAAAATTTGCATCAACACCAGCGCGGGTATTGTTGCGAGCAGCCCAGTTAATAGTTGAACCGCCAGCACCTACCGCATTGTTAATTGCATTTACAATGATTTGAATATTCACATCATTGCTTCCAGCTACTACAAGTGCAGCGCCTTTATTTTCAGTTAATACTTTTGCTGCATTTTGGATACCAGCTTTTAAAGTAGCATCCGCAATACCATTAACACCACCACCATTAACAGCGCTCAATAAAGCAGCTGCAATTGCACCGATTTCTGAAGGACGGTGTAAATATTTTTCATCCGCATTTGAACCCGTAAGACTCGCTACACTTTCGAAGTGTATATGCTTACTCATGCTCGGATTTTTTTCGTTGATTTTTTTACCGGTTGCATATTGTTTAGAAAAAGCAACAGGACTTAACCAAGTACCTAAGAAATCTGCACCTAAGCTAACAATAGCTTTTGCATTTTCGAAGTGGTAATCAGGAATAGCAGCAACACCATTTGTTGCAGCGTTTGCTTCAATTAAAGCACTGTAAGAAACAGCATCGTAAGTAACATGTTTGCTACCCGGATATTTTGCTAGAAATTGAGCAATTACTTCTTTACTTGTTGGTGATGTAATGGTACTTGATACCACCACAATATTACCACCCATAGCAGCTGCAACTGCTTTATCTACAGCTTCAAAAGTTACTTCTTTACCACCAATCGTTGGAAAACGCAAACGTGCAGTATCATATAAGTCTAGCACAGAAGCTTGCACACGTGCAGAAGTTCCGCCTTTAGTTATAGGGCTTAAATCGTTACCCTCAATTTTAATAGGACGACCATCACGCACTTTAGCTACAACGCTTACCGCATCACCATCCTGCACATATGTAGTTGCATAATAATTAGCAATACCTGGAACAATATCTTCAGGTTTGTTTGCAAACGGAATGGCTTTTTTGATAGGCATTTCACAGCTTGCGGCAACAGCTGCTGCTGCAGTGCTAAAACCTACATATTTTAAAAAGTCTCTGCGAGGTGCAGCAGTTTCGAGAAAACCTTTGCTTTCGTCTTCAACAAAAGGAAGCTCTTCTTTGAACTCATCTTTCACTTCTTGAATGTAAGCAGCAGACTGATTCTTTTCTCCAAAACTTTGCCAGTACTTTTTTTGCTCCATGATATATTTATTATCGGGTATAATGTTGTTATTAATAGTGACACTTTTGGCACTCTGTACCACCAATACTTTCTACAGTAACACCTTTGGTACTATCCATTTTTCCAGATTTTAAATCTTGGTGGTATTTTTCGTAGATGCTGTAAAAACCATTGTCTTTAAATTGAACCTTTGTTTCACGGTGACAATTAATACACCAGCCCATGCTAAGGTCATTTTGTTGTTTTACTTCACCCATTTTTTGGATTTCGCCATGACATGTTTGACAAGCTACTTGACCTGCTTTAACGTGCTGTGCGTGGTTGAAATAAACGTGATCCGGTAAATTGTGGATACGAACCCACTCAATTGGTTTTGCTTTAGAAGGATCCCAAGGCTTACCTGGTTCGAAACCTGCGTATTTGTATAATTTCTCGATTTCTTGTGTACCGTTTACTTCTTCACCATCTTCAGTGAACATTTTTTCTCCTTTGTATTCGTTGATCGCCAAGTGGCAGTTCATACAAACATTTAAAGAAGGGATGGTTGCTTGTTTACCTTGGTAAGCGCCGGTATGACAATATTGACAGTTAATTTGGTTGATACCAGCGTGCACTTTGTGAGAATAGTAGATAGGCTGAACCGGTTGGTAATCCTTACTTCTACCAAGGCCCATCGCACTTTTTGAAACCTGATAACCACCCACTATAAAAAATACAACTGCTAAAAACGCGAGGTACCTTTTGTTTCTAAAAAATGGCACAGGCACTTCTGGAGCATGTCCTTCACGGGCATCTGATAGTTTTTTTAATCCTGCATTTACTTGAAGAAGAATAACGGCAACCACTGCTAAAACCAGCGATAAAATTCCAAACAACAAGGAGTTGTCATCTTCTGCTGGCGCACCTGCGGCTGCAGCACCTGGTACAGCAGCACCTGGGGCAGGAACAGAAGCTACATACTTAAGTATGGCATCAATTTCCTCATTTTTTAAATTTGGAAATTGGTTCATTGCGGTTTTGTTATACTCGAGGTATAATTTGTTCGCATATGCGTCACCTGTTTTTAAAAAGGCAGCACTATTCTTGATCCAAGAATATAGCTTTTCTTTTGTTTCCCAACGGCCTTCAACTCCAGCAAGCGCAGGGCCTGTAGAGTTTTTATGCACCTGATGACAGGAAGCACAATTGGTATTAAACAAGGTTTTTCCGTCTTGGGCAGTAACGGTATTTGTAACTAAAAGGCCCAACAAGAAAACTGCGCTAAATAAGCAGTTCTTGACGATGCGACTTGTGTTGCGTCTAAAAGATGTCATATACACAAACGAATTCTATAGGTGGAAAAATATCCTTAATTGCGCGCAAAAATACTATAGGAACCTGACAATTTCGAATAGTAAGCGACTTTTTTTTGTTCAAAACAATATTGAGTTTCAAGTATTTGTCGGGTTTTTTATGCAATTTTGACCTATGTTTAAGCGATTGAAGGAAAAATGGAAAATTAGTTGGACTTCTTTTGTACTCGTATTTAGCACATTTGCCATTGGTGGTAGTAGTTGCGGATACCTAGGTAGAAAGCTCCTAACCCTTACTGGGCTTGATTCAGGACTGCTTTATTATACACTATATATTGTTTTAATGTGTTTATTATGGCCTCTATGTGTCATCGTTGTAAGTATTCCGATGGGTCAATTTGGATTTTTTAGAAATTACCTCCGAAAAATGAGTCAAACCATTTTTGGGGTATCAAGTAAGGCACCAAAACCGCAAAATGGGAGTTTTAGCATCAAAAAGCGCAATTTGGCCGTTTTTGCCTCTGGTGCGGGCTCTAATGCACAAAAAATCATAGAACATTTTAAGGGTCATCCTTCTATCAGGGTATCGCTCATTGTATGCAACAAGCCTGGCGCTGGTGTAATACAAATAGCTGCTGATTTTGGCGTACCAGTTCTTATGATTGAAAAGAAAGACTTTGAACATGGCAATATGTACGTGAAAGAACTTTCAAAATATGAAATTGACTATATCATACTTGCAGGTTTTTTATGGAAAATGCCCGAAGCTTTTTTAAATGCATTTCCAAGACACATGCTTAATATTCATCCATCATTACTTCCAAAATATGGTGGCAAAGGCATGTATGGATCACGTGTTCATGAAGCAGTGATTGCTGCAGGTGAAAAGGAATCTGGCATTACCATTCATTATATAAATGGACACTATGACGAAGGTGAACATTTGTTTCAAGCTTCTTGCGCAGTTGATGCGAATGATACGCCGGATACACTTGCTAGCAAAATACACACACTTGAACATTTGCATTTTGCACCTGTGATAGAAGATGTAATTGAAGGAAGGCTATAATTTTTTTTGCATATACACCACACCCGGAAGTGGATTATCGTAATAGGCGTTGACTGTTTCAAAGCCAAATTTTTGATAGAGTTTTATAGCGGCTTGCAGCCTCTCTAATGTATCCAATTTCATGAGAGTGTAGTGCAGTGCTTTTGCTTCTTGTAATAACGCCTTTACGAGTGCATCACCTATTTTTAAATTTCGATACTCGGGATCAACATACAACCTTTTCATTTCACAGGTTTGCGCTTCTTGCAAGGGCTGTAACGCAATGCAGCCAACAGGTGTATCGTTATAATAGGCAATAAAAAGCGCGCCGGTAGGCGCGCTGTATTTATACAAAGGATTGTCGATTTCGCTATCAAAAGATTGAAAACAAAGGTCTTCATTGAGCTCTTGCAAATAGGCTTTAAACAGTGTTTTGACACTTTCTAATGCAGGACCTTGTGTCGTAACTTTTTGAATGTCTAACATACTTGATGACACTGAAAATTAACCAGGCATTCTTGAAATATACTTTTCAATTTCTTTTACCTGATCAAGCACTTGTTTTGTAGTTGGCTTACAAGCTTTTGCTTTTCTGAAAAAATCTTTAGCAGCTCTAAACTCACGCTTATTGATAAAAATTTGACACATGGTTAAATAAGCAACCGCCTCACTTTCTTTGTCAGGAATGCCAAGTCTGATAGCAGCTCTGATATAAGATTCACCTTGCTTAAGATCACCTTTTTGCATCGCCATCATACCAAGTTGTAATTTATTGGCACCCTCTGCCTCTGGCATTGGTGATCCTAAATCATTACTCATTTTTAGGTGCTTTTCGGCACTATCAAAATCTTGCGTCATCATGGCAAGGTTTCCCTTAATGGTATAATAGGTAGAACGTACAGGTTTGTAAAGTAATCCCGGAAACCAAACCGATTTTAATATTTTTTCTACCTCTTCTACATTACCCTGCTCCATAGGTTCTTGAATCAAACGAAGTGGTCCTATAAAAAAATGGCTTAATATACCAATGATAAAAACTAGGTAGATCGGGAAAGTTGGCCAAAAACCAGTGCCAGTAAAATTTAATCCAAGGCCTAGTACTAGTAGCAATAAGCTGAGCCAAAAACGGTATTTGATAATGATATTGTAGAATTGCATCCCTATAAATTTGAGCCGCTAAGATACATTGTTTTATTAAAAGCGGCCAACCCACAAGCATTTTGTGGCGGTACGGGATTATCTATTATTTTTGCTACCCTTTTAAGGCTGGTCCCGTAGTTCAATGGATAGAATAGAAGTTTCCTAAACTTTAGATCCAGGTTCGATTCCTGGCGGGACCACAAAGCCTCCCCGACATGTCGGGGAGGCTTCTTCATTTTGAGACAACGTCGAAAGCTTGCTTTCGTAAGTTGGTGAGAAATGAAGAAGCTAAACTATCACGCAAAGCGGGATAGTTTAAAAGGCTTTGGGTTAGTTCAATGCGGCAGGAAGTTAGCCGGAGGCTAACAGTCCTGGCGAAAAACAGGGCTAACAGTCCTGGCGAAAGTTGGACGAAGTCCTTACTAAGCCCAATTACCCCTTCAACATTTTATACAATCCTACAATTGTATCAACATCAAGTTTTAGAAAAATCTTTTTCTTTAGGGTAGAAACAGTATTTGATTTTACACCAATTTTTTGTGCAATATCTTTAGTAGTTAGTCCATCTGCAATATAGAAAGCCACTTCCCTTTCTCGTGGACTAAGTTTATCTACTTTTAAATATGATTCATAATTTATAAAAAAAATTGGGGGGAGTAATTTATTTATTCAAATTCATAACCTGGGTAACAGCAGGCATAATAACGATTCGAATTCGACGATTATTTAAACGACCTTCTTTTGTTTGATTGTCATCTACAGGAATAAATTCACTACGACCTGCAGCAATAATTCGCTTTGGATTAATGTTATACTTGGTTTGCAAAATTTTTGCAACAGCCGCTGCCCTACTTACACTTAAGTTCCAGTTATCATTTCTTTTCCTTTTAAACGCTTTATCATCTGTATGGCCCTCAATCATAAAACTTAAATCAGGTTGCGCCTGTAATAAATTTGCAATAGTTGCCAACACCTCTTTAGATTTTTTAGAAGGCATGGTGCTTCCACTACTAAATAAGATTTTATCAGCAATATCCACAAATACAAACCCTTTGTTTAGTTTAATATCAGCGTCGGAAGATGTATACTTTTTTATATCTGCCTTAAACCCTTCTAACCAAACATTACTATTTCCGGAAGTAGTTTTTATACCGGCTAATTCTGATTTACTTAAAAGCGAAAGCCCTAACATTTGATTTAAAAACACTTCTCCTTCAGTAATCACAGTAGGCTTATTAGCAAGTGCACGGTAGTAATTAACACTATCTTGCAAACCACTTACATTGGCTTTTAATACACGTAAGCTATTAGTGAAATTGGCTACTGTATCATTTAGTTTATTATGCAAGCTATCGTTCTTATAACCGAGCATGGTATTAGCATCCAATGCTTCATTTAATTTACCTGGAGGTACACATGAAGCAAGGGAGATAATGGTTACTAAGAGAGGAAGATATTTTTTCATAAAGTTTATAAATTAATTTTTTATACATCGACAAGAGTAACCATTTACTCTTGGATAAGCATTTGTTGTATATGCGCCGCTACTTGTAAAATTCATACTAAAAACTTGAGTCTGCGAGATATTACTCGTCCAGTAATATGCCGATACATTATCAGTACTTAATACCCCATCGTATTGTCTTTTACCAGCAGGAGGAAGTTTTAGAAGAGAAGCAAATGCACCCGTAGCGTTCCTACTTGACCAGGTTAGTATTTCAGCCTCCCATTCTTCTTTTGTTGGAATTCTAAATCCAGCTGGGCAAGGATTATTAATACCATTTACTCCTTGCCATAAATTGTCATTTTGTGGAGTTCTCCAATCGGAATAAATAGTATTACTAGGATTTGTTATAAATAATGCATTGCCAGCAACATCTGATGTTGCTTTATTACCTGTAGTTGAAGATGTCCTAAGTTGATGGCCATCTTTCTCACGCCCCCATTGATATAAATCACCATATCCTTGTGCATCTGAAGCAGATGTTGGCACTCTGGTAGCTCCCAAATTACGATCCATCCAGATTTTACCAGTAGTATAATTAGTTACCGTATAAATAGGCTCTGAGGTAGTAAAACTAATTTGAGTGCCATAACTAGTGCCTGTAGAATTCGTTGCATAAGCGCGAATATAATATGTAGTGGATTGCGTCAATCCTGTAATTGAACTTGTAAAATTTCCTGCTCCAGCGCTATTTATAGTTTTGGTTGATAATGCAATTGTTGGTGATTGACTTGTGCTCCATACCACTCCTCTGCTTATCACATATGATCCCCCATCTTTGGAAATTGCACCTCCAGATGTGGCTGTTGTAGTGCCAATTGAGCTAACATTGGTAGTTGATATTACTGGTAAGGTTGGTGCCACATAATCATTGTTTGCGACAAACATGGTACGTTGGGCATTTGAATTA
The DNA here is from genome assembly GCA_041173245.1 of Bacteroidota bacterium. Taxonomy (GTDB): domain Bacteria; phylum Bacteroidota; class Bacteroidia; order Chitinophagales; family Chitinophagaceae; genus Sediminibacterium. Next base: position 10,235 of record JBEDIY010000026.1, read on the forward strand.
AATGAACAGCAAATAAAAAAGATTATTCTTATGTTTTTCACAATATGGATTTAACCTTGCTTGATTTTTTATAAAATTTAATAATTCTGAATACAACGACAAGAAAAACCATACCCTCTTTCATATTCCATCCATGCTACAGTGCTAGATGACATATATAAAGTGTAACTTTTTTGTAAAATATAAGTACTCGGTGTTTGCGAAATACTACTTGACCAATAATAAGTTGTTGGAATATAACCTCCACCTGCAAAATTTCTAAAATTATTAACATTAGGTAATTTTAAAGGAGATGCAAATGCACCATTTACATCACGAGTGCTCCAAGTTGCATATTCATCCGTCCATTCTTGCTTTGTTGGAATTCTAAATCCTACAGGACATGGATTATTAACACCATTTACCCCTTGCCATAAATTTGGATTTGAAGTAACAAGCCAATCACGCGCACTTTCTCCAGAAACAAATCTATTACTATTAGTTGTCGTTGTTGAAAATTGCGTTGAAGTGATAGTTGAATTATATAATTGATGGCCATCCGAAAATCTGCCCCATTGATACAAATCACCAAAAGATGATACATCTGTAGAACTTGTTGCTGCTCTTGTTGCACCTAAGTTTCGATCCATCCATATCTTTCCTGTAGAAGAAGTAACTGTATTAATGAAAGCAATACTTACTTCAGGCCCATAAGTTGTACCAATTGAATTTGTTGCGTATGACCTGATATAGTAAACAGTGTTTAAAGTTAATCCTGTCAAAGTACTAGTAAATGCACCAGCACCAGACCCATCATTTGTTTTAGTAGATAGTGCCACAGTTGGTCCTGAACTTGTACTCCATACAACTCCTTTAGCTGTTATTGTATTACCACCATCTGTAGAAATGAATCCACCCGATTGGCCTGAGGTACTTGTTAAATAACTAAGTCCATTGGTAGCTGAAATTGTAGCACCTACCGGACCTACATAATTATTGTTTGCCCGAAAAAAGATTCGTTGTGACTTAGCAAGAAACGAAATAAATATGATTGAAATAGTTAGTATAATTTTCATGATTGACGATTGAATAAATTCTATTAATGGTTTCATTTAAACTAAAAAGTTCTTACTGCTTTTATCTTTTTACTTTGATCTGAACCATTATCATACTCTACTCCATCTGACATTCTTTTGTTAAAAAATGAATTTGCACTATATCCGCCCCACCACGTAGAAGACCAGTAGATATTACTGTTGTTCATATTTAATGTTGTTTTCATATTATACATTAAGGTTAATTCATATAATGTAGGAACCCTCCAATCCATAAAGTTCTTTCCATCTGTACTGTGGTAAGTTGGATCTTTTAATTTATCGTTTGCATTATAAAGTGGGCTGTCAAATTCGTTTGTTTCTGCCACTAAACCATGTTTCCCATCAGGAGTAACATAAAATACATACCCCCCAAGACTAGAATTTAGCCCTGTTGTATAAGTCGAACTTCCACCACCTCCACCTGCAGCAACTGCAGCAGTAACAAATGCAGTCGTTGCTATTTGAGTGGTATTATTTCCAGATGTTGCCGTGGGAGCTGTAGGTGTTCCAGTTAAAGCTGGGGATGCTGATAATACAACACTTCCTGTTCCAGTAGATGATGTAACACCTGTTCCACCATTGGCAACAGCAACTGTTCCTGAAATACTACTTGCATTAATATTTGCAGATAAAACACCGCTTCCATCTATACTTAAATTATTCCCAACTTTAACTCCACCTAATGTTGAAGCGCTCGCCGTAGTTAAAGTATAATCATTCGGGGTAGGAATATTTAAAGTGGTTCCTGATATAGTTGCAGCACCTGTACCTGTTGTAGTTAATGTTAATGGTGCTTGATAATCTGTTCCTGCAACTGCAGCAGTCATTACGTTTGTTCCATTGCCTTTTACTAATCCTGTTAAAGTTGTTACACCCGTTCCTCCATTAGCAACTGGTAATGTTCCTGTTACACTTGAAGTTAGATTTACTTGAGAAGATGTTGACGCTGTGCCATAACCTTGTCCAATATTCCAAAAAAAGTTTGTTCCGTCGTAATAGAAATTCAAGATATCTTTTGAACCTCCAGCAGTAGACAAAGCGATAGAAGTTGTTGAAGTAGAACCTAATACTTTATTGTCCGTGGACGGCAATGTAATTGTTCGTCCTCCTGTTGCATCTTGAGTAATGACCAATGTTCCATAGGACCCGGATGCGGGGGTAGATGAAAAACTTAGAGTACTATTTTGATTTAATGTTACGTTAGCGTTTAATCCATTTGCTGGATTCCAACTAATTGTCGAACCCGATGTTAAAGCCTGTGGAGTAGATGCGTAAATTGGAGTAGTAACTGTTGCTGCACTTAAATTTCCATTAAATGTTTTTGCTCCCGCAATAGTTTGCGCTCCTGTAGAAATTAAACCCGGATTAGTTTCATTTGCTGCAGCCAATGTCAATGTAGTTCCACTTATTGTTCCGCCATTTGCATATGAACTAGCAGTAGTATAAGTTAATGTATTGACACCAGCCGTAATACTTGTATTACTTGCAACAGTTATTCTTCCTTTACTATCTACCGTAAATGTTGGAATTGCAGTTGAGGATCCATAAGTACCTGAAACAACACCCGAAGCTGATAAAGTAGTGGCATTCCCTACACTTGTAACATCTCCTGTCAAGTTTGCATTTGTGGTAACATTACCTGCTGTTAAATTTGCTGCTGTGCCTGAAATATTTGTTCCAACTAATGTAGATGGTGTTCCTAAGTTAGGAGTTACCAATGTTGGTGATGTTGACAACACAACACTTCCTGAACCAGTAGAAGTCGTAACACCTGTTCCTCCATTAGCAACAGCAACAGTTCCAGAAATGCTACTTGCATTTACTGTTGTTGCTACCGTAGGAATATTTAAAGTTGTGCCTGATAAAGTTGCAGCACCAGTCCCTGTTGTAGTTAATGTTAATGGTGCTTGGTAATCAGTTCCTGCAACTGCAGCAGTCATAACATTTGTTCCATTGCCTTTTACTAATCCTGTTAAAGTTGTGACCCCTGTTCCTCCATTGGCAACCGGCAATGTACCGGTCACTCCTGTAGCTAAATTTGCTAAAGAAGAAGATGAAATTTGTCCATACCCTTGACCAACATTCCAATAACAAGATGTACCATCATAATAAAAGTTTACAATATCTACTGCACCAGCACCTGTAGATAAAGCAATAGTTGAAGTAGAAGTAGAACCCCATACTTTATTTGTGACATTTGTTATAGTAGGTAATGTTAACGTATTATTTCCTGAACCTTGTGTCACAACTAATGTACCATAAGAACCAGTTGATGGTGTAGTTGAAAAACTAAGAGTACTATTTTGATTTAATGTTACACTAGCATTTAATCCATTGGCTGGATTCCATGTAATAGTTGAACCAGATGTTAAAGCCTGTGGAGTAGATGCATAAATAGGTGTAGTAACTCCTCCTGAAAATGTTTTAGCTCCAACTATGGTTTGTGTACCTGTTGATATTAATCCAGGATTAGTAGCATCTGCTGCTGCTAATGTCAATGTGGTTCCACTAATAGTTCCACCATTTGCATATGAACTAGCATTAGTATAAGTTAATGTATTCACGCCTGCTGTAATACTTGTAGTACTTGCAGATGTTAATCTTCCTTTACTATCAACCGTAAAAGTTGGAATTGCAGTTGAGGATCCATAAGTACCTGAAACAACACCCGATGCTGCTAAAGTAGTGGTATTGCCTACACTTGTAACATCTCCTGTTAGGTTTGCATTAGTGGTAACATTACCTGCTGTTAAGTTTGCTGCTGTGCCTGAAATATTTGTTCCAACTAGTGTTGATGGCGTTCCTAAATTAGGCGTTACCAATGTTGGTGATGTTGACAACACAACATTTCCTGAACCAGTAGAAGTAGTAACACCTGTTCCTCCATTAGCAACAGCAACAGTTCCAGAAATGCTACTTGCATTAACAGTTGATATAGCTGATGTTACAAATGCTGTTGTTGCTAATTGAGTTGTATTTGTTCCAGCTGCCGCAGTAGGCGCAGTAGGTGTTCCTGTAAATGAAGGAGAAGCGGTTGTTGCCCTTAAATTTATTGCTTCTGTGTTTGCTGTAATACTTGCAGTGTTAGCCGCAACACTATTTGTAAGTGCTAATTCAGCAGCGGTTGCTCTTGTTACTTCCGCAGCAATGGCTGATGCATTTGCAGTAATACTGGCTGTGTTAGCTGCAACACTTGTATTTAAACTTGCGATACTATTTGTATTTGCTGTAATACTAGCAGTATTAGCCGCAACACTATTTGTAAGCGCTAATTCGGCCGCAGTTGCTCTTGTTACTTCTGCAGCAATAGCTGTTGTATTTGCTGTAATACTTGCTGTGTTGGATGCTACATTAGTATTAATACTCGCAATACTATTTGTGTTTGCTGTAATACTAGCAGTATTAGCCGCAACACTATTTGTAAGCGCTAATTCGGCCGCAGTTGCTCTTGTTACTTCTGCAGCAATGACTGATGTATTTGCTGTAATACTAGTTGTATTAGCTGCAACACTATTTGAAAGAGCCAATTCCGCAGCGGTTGCTCTTGTTACTTCCGCAGCAATAGCTGATGCATTTGCTGTAATACTGGCTGTGTTAGCTGCAACACTTGTATTTAAACTTGCAATACTATTTGTATTTGCTGTAATACTAGCAGTATTAGCCGCAACACTATTTGTAAGCGCTAATTCGGCTGCAGTTGCTCTTGTTACTTCCGCAGCAATAGCTGCAGTAATGGCCGTAATACTTGCAGTGTTTGACGATACACCATTATTTGTCAATGCTAATTCCGCTGCAGTTGCCCTAGTTACTTCTGCAGCAATAGCTGCAGTATTTGCTGTAATACTTGCAGTATTTGACGCTATTCTATTTGACAATGCTAATTCTGCAGCAGTTGCTCTATTTGTTTCTGCAGTTATATTTGCGGTATTTGTAGTAGCACTATTTGTAAGTACTAATTCTGCAGCGGTTGCTCTTGCTACCTCTGCTGTAATACTAGCCGTATTAGATGTTACTCTATTTGATAAAGCTAATTCTGCAGCAGTTGCCCTTGCAACCTCTGTTGTAATGGCTGTAGTATTTGCTGCAATACTTGCAGTGTTTGATGCTACATTAATATTAGTACTTGCTATATCGTTTGTATTTGCAGTGATACTAGCCGTATTAGATGTTACTCTATTTGATAATGCCAACTCTGCAGCAGTTGCCCTAGATTCTTCTGCAGAAATTGCTGCGACATTAGCTGAAACTCGATTTGAAAGTATCGCCATGTCAGTAGGAGTTACATATTTTAAGCCGCTATCCGCTAATGAAACTTTTGATTTTAATTGTGCATTAATATATCCAGAATCCAAAACAGCCGATACCCTAGCATAAGGCGCTAACATTGCTAAAGTGTCTTTAATAGCTAGTTTTGTGTCAACAACTCCAGATAAATTTTGAACAGAAACCGATTTCGCATAAGGAGAAAGCATTTTTGCTGTATCTGCGATGTTTAGTTTTTGATTTACACCAGCAGCATTAGCTGCGTATAATGCATAAGGTACTGCTCCAAAGCTTGTAGTACCCATATCAACAAACTCTTTTGTATAGTCCCATCCAGCAGAACCAGCTACTGGTGTAATGGCAATTTTTAGATTTAAAAAAAACGGACCATTAGACCAATCGATTGCCAACAAACCTGATGCAGCTCCTCCTATTCTAGTGCCATTACCCACACTGATGCTAAACATACCAGTTGCATCCGTACTAGTTTGATGCTCTTCTATTAATACTTTTGTACCAGTTGTGCTTGTTTGTATAACGCTAGACTGTACATATATTTTTCTAGACTTTGCAGGATTTGAAAAATTATCTCTTGCAACAGCCTGGAAGAAAATTCCTACATTGTTTTGCGCTGCTGAATTATTAGCAATCACACTTAATGTAAATACAAATAATAAAGTCTTTAGATTTAATAATTTTCCTATTCTCATAATATATATTTTAATTGACTTTAATAAATTTTAAAGCGTCACTATACTTACTTGATTCGATTTTAATGATATATGCTCCAGCAACTAAACTGCTATAATCTAATTGTTTGCCTTTCAGTATTTCAAACCCAAATGCTTTAGAACTACCTAATTTAATTCCATCTAAAGTCCATATACTAATAAGAAACTCATCATTCAAAGGAGGCGTATTTATAAATTTTACCATTGTGGTTGTAATAACCGGGTTAGGAAAAAGCCTTATCCCTAGCGTATTAAACTTGGTATCAAGCACACAATTATTGGTAAATAATCCTATCCCTCTTTCGCCAGTTAATACAGCAATGCCATTTTGAACGTTAAAACAATTGGATGTACTGGCATAATTCAACGACATGCTATTATTGGAAAAATTTGGAATAAATCCGACACTGCTCATAATAAAAGCACCGGATTTCTCCTGTGCTTTTATTTTTTTAGGGGAGATACATGTCAATAGCGTAATTACTGACATTAAAATATATTGTAGATATTTTTTATTACTTAAGATCATTTTATTTGGAGGTAAAATATAGTTTGGTCTTTGTTGTTTGGCCTGATGCCGTATATGACTGAATCATTGTGCCTTCGCCAATAGTTTCAATGGTATGCGTATAGTTTACGCTATTTCCATTAACCGTTTTTGCAGTCACTTGGATTTCATAATTGTTATTTGCTTTTTGAATACTAAAAGTGCCTGTTAATCCGTCCGAATCTTTTGTAGTGCCATCTTTTAAATACGTAATAAAATAAGTGGACTGGCCCACAAATGCCTGGGTACCATTACCAGTAATAGAATAATCTAAATACCAATTTTTGTTTACAAGCATCGTATACATAACATCGTGACTAGTAGAATCAAGCTCTTTATTACAAGCTGTCATACTAATCAATAGCCAAAATGCAAAGAATAGGTTATATCGTTTTTTCATTGTTTTGATTTGCTATCATTTTTAGAATAAATCTTTTGCTCTAATACTCATACCTATTTCAAATCGATTTAATTGTACAGATACCGATGATTGAAATAAATTAGTTCCCAACTTATAGTGCGCAAATAGCGTGTAGTATCCTTTGTTATTAAATTCTGCGCCTAAATCTCCATTAATGATGGACCTATTGCCAGCACCGTTTATCAACTGCTCATTACTAAGATTTGATATTTTATAATCAAAGCTTGGGCCCGCAACTACATAAAATTTATACTTGGCAGCATTATCCCTAAAAACCATTTTTTTTACATGTGCTGCAATACTTAAAGTAGTAAAAACATGATCTGCTTTAAAATGAGTGTAGTCGCTTATGTAAGGGGGGTAAGTGTATTTATTTTGATAGTAAGTTCCGGTAGCAATCCTATTGAATGCCATACTAAAACTATAAGAATACTTGCTTTTGGAAATAGGATCAATTCTAAAACCGCCAACATAGCCAGGTTTATAGGCATTATTATTAACGGCACTATACAAATAATTAATGGGTGCTGTAATCCCCTTGTCATTAAGAGATTGTTTAGCAAAATCGATTGCCCCAAACAAAGAAACATGATCACCAATAAATTTAATAAAAGTAGGTGATGAAGATTTTTTTTGTTCATTGATAATTGCCCCATCCTTTTGGATTGGCACTATCGTTTGTGCAGATATACTGCTACAAATAATTAATGAAAACAATAAAATAAATGAAAAGCTAGGAAAATATAATTTTACTATGCGCATTGTATTCCTTTGTGATGATGAAAGCACAAAAGAACTAAAGCAGAATTAAATCGACATTGATATATATCAAGGATTAGATGTTATTCAAAAATCTTGATAAATATCAAGAACCAATTCTTGCCTTTTTTAACCTAGACAAATGCTCAGCACTTGTTCGTAAATAGGATGCAATAATATGCTGCGGAACTCTTTGATGAATATTAGGGTATTGATTGTCTAAATCGTCATATCGTTCAATGATCGTTTTAGTATCTAATTCTTTAATAAATTTTACTAATTCAATAATATGACCTTCAGAAAGATACCTTCCAACCTTATTAGCAACCTTACTGTTTTCTTCTAGATACTTAATTGCCGTAAATGGGATTTTTAGCATCTCCGAATATTCTAAACACTCAATATTAACTTCGGAACGGTGATTATTGGTATAATTATGCTGAGCGTAACCTGTAACCAGCATGTTTTCCATTCTAAAACCATACGTTTTTAGCTCTGCGTTATTAGAAAGAATGAAATATCGAATCAATCCTTTAGAAATAAAATAAATACTGTCTTGAACCTCCCCATCTTTCATCACAATATCTCCTTTTTTGAATTGAATGATTTCACAAAATTGAATGAGGGTATTAAAATCACTTTCATTTAATCCGTAAGGCCCAATAAAATTTTTAAACTGAAGGAAGGCTGGGGTCATTCGACTTTATATTATAATGAAAAAGGGGTGTTGTAGACATTTTTCTACAATGGATGTAATTTCATTTCATATAAAGTGAAGAACAAATTTGACTTGCAAAAAAATAATTTACATTGTAAAAAGGTGATTTTTACACTAATAATCAATAACTTATAAATTATCTATATATTCTGACGGAGTACAGCCTTCGTATTTTTTAAAGGCATTATACATGCTTTGTCGATTACCAAAACCAGACATTTCAGAAAGTGCTTCAATTGTAAAAGACTCATTTTGATTGGACTTAAGGAGCTCTTTAAAGTAATTGACTCTGTTTTTATTTAGCAATTCATTAAAACTTTCTTTGAAATGACTTCGAATAAAAAATTCTACCTCAGATTTAGCTTTGTTTAACTTTAATGAGAAATCATCAATGCTAGCATTAACATTTAAATAGTACATGTTACCAAAGAATAAAAATTCAAAATTGGTAAAAGTTAAAGCACCCTCCGCTGGCTTATTCAAATATAAATTAGAAGTATAGCCCGCTTCATCTAAAAATTTAGGCCTAATTAGTATAAAAATGATCAGTATAAATCTAATACCGGTATAAGCAATTCTAGTATCAATTAATGGAGAACTGATTTGCTTATAATAGACTAAAGTTGGAAACCCTATTAAAGCAAGTGTGGCAATAACAATAGCTATTAGCAAGATTACCCAAACTCTAATTTTGGCTTGGTATAAATTTTTTGAATTCGTATTTCTAAATATGAAAACCAAGTTATAGGTTACTGTTATTAACGTAAAAATGGTGTTGAAAAAAAATGTTACCTTATTTAAAGTGGTTACTTCAATGGTTATGTGTCCTTTGTAAATACCTGCCAACTGAACACCCTTTAGACCTAAATAAAAATATACAACCAAAACAAATGCTTCAAGAAATAGCAAAAACTTAGGTATTCTATTTATTGCAATCAGGAAAAATAGGTTTGTAAAGGTAAAAATGCCCAACTCCCTAATAAAAGATTGAAAAACTTTATAATCGTACCCAAATTCGTAAAAGAAATCAATTAAGCTTGTGAGTGTCAGGAGCGATAAAATGGCAATGATATGCCACTTAAAAAAAGTAAGTTTTTGTCCTGATTTTATATTTTCAATGATAGAAAATACGCCCAATAATGCTAAGCCAAAAAATAAACATGCGTACATGCGTACTAAAGTAATTTAGAAACTCAAGATTTCAAAATTCAATTTAAAATAACGTTTCTATACATCGCAAACTACAACAACAACATATAAGCAGCCGCAGCAAATCCACAAGCGCCTCCCCCGTTTTGCGTAACGGCCACTGGGCTTCCTGAAGCGTAACGGCCTTGATAAATTTTATTCCCTTCAATAACGCCAACCGGACTACCTGACGCATACCTGCCTTTATAAATTTTATTCCCTTCAACGACGCCCACTGGACTTCCAGAAACGTACCTGCCTCTATAAATTTTATTCCCTTCTATTACTGCAATAGGGCTTCCGGATGCATACCTACCCTGGTATATTTTTCCATTTTCAAAAACAGCTACCGGACTTCCTGAAGCATATCTTCCCTGGTATATTTTACATTGTGCCTGAGACACAGTTACAATTAAAAAGGAAACAAAGAGAAAGCTTATAATTTTCTTTGAGAACATACGTAATACTTTATTGCACTAAAATACAATAAGGCAGGGCACAAAAAAACACCACGCTCTAAATCAATAACTTCTCCCCCCAGATTAGTCCGATTTATAACGTGGTGCCAAATCAAATATAATGAAGAATTAAAATAGTTCCCACAAAACAGAGTTATGTTTGCATTTAAATTGCAAACTATGACGCAAATAGAACGTATTAAGCATATTTACAATCTAATAGAAAGCGACCCAAGAACGATTCACGAAATAATAAATGAGTTGAAAATTATTGGTATCTCTACTGCAAACAGACAAATTTATAACGATCTGCAAGCGCTTGAAAAAAACTATTTACGTAAAAACCAAGCACTACAAATAACAACGGGGCAACACAACCAAAAAACATACAGGCTTGTTTACACTGATACAACTATTGCAGTTAGTGGATTTGACTTAAACTCGTATCAATTGAGTAGGCTTTCCATGACTACCTACATAACGGAAGGCAGAGGCGAATCAATCAATAAATTTAGAGACATTGTTACTAAAAAGATAATGCCTTTAAATAAAACGAAATATGCGACACTTTCTATAGAACAAAACTTTAACTCTCACTTTTTTGAAAGAAAATACACCTCCGATTTTCATACCATTGCAGAAGATATTATTTGGTCAATTGCCAATAATAAAATTATTGAAATTGTAAATATATATGGAGATGCCACTGCTGTGACAAATGACATCAAATACCCTATGAAACTAAAAGCGATCTTACTTGTATACCACAACGGTGCCTATTACACGGCCGGATTCACAGAAAAGAAAAATGAATTTGTTGCCATTGATCTTTCAAAAATTGTTTCCTATAATATCACCAATCAAAGCTTTGCTTACAAAAAAGCACTACCGCTTGCTAAAGCAGCACTTCAAAAAAGATTTGGCTTAACCGGGAATATTGACAATGAAGTGTATGATATAGAACTTGAATTTTCAAGCATTACTGGAGAATTTATAAGTCACTACCACTGGCACGATACGCAATCAATTACCGTTTTAAAAAATGGAAATTACCGAATGAAAATGTATTGCGGTATTAACAGAGAGCTATTTGGCTGGATTTTTAGATGGATGGGGAATGTAAAAATTATAGGGCCCGAAAAGTTAAAAGATTTATACATAGAACAACTTGCCATCATTAATAAAAATTATGAAACCAATCAGTCGCTTACATATACCAACTTGTTTAAACCAGAAAATAAAAAAACTAAAAAGCTAATATCCTAACATACTCGATTCACTACCTACCCCAAATAAAATAGAATGGTCTTCCAATTTACCATCTACTTTTACAGTGCGAGCAATAAGCCTAATGCCATGGCTGTAATCGACATACCAGTTTACATGCCCTGCATACACAGGCTGAATGGGCTTTCCATCAAGTAAATGCCATCCATAAATAGCAACTCTATTGGGTTTTGCGTGCTCTAATACTTTATTACTTAAAACCACGTCTTTTTTAATTCCACTGATAAGCCCTTTTTTATTTTTTCGCTGCCCTTCTATTATTAAATGGTGTTGCCACATGGTAATAGTACTATCCCGATAGGCATACATAGGTACAGGTGCTAATTTTACGGCACTGGCTTTATAGATCGCATCAACCATTAATGGTGTAGGCAAAAAACATCCGTACACGTCAGCAATCTTTTGCGCCGCCATAGGTGTGATGGGTACCCGGGCCCAATTACTAGTAGTGCCCACCATAAAATAATCGGGGGCTACATACAAAGTAACTTTGACATTTTTGCCATCTGGCATTGTAAAAGGCATCGTAACCGGTACAAAATGAAAATAAAAATCCGGCACCTGCCCGGCATTTGCATATTCAAGCGCTAAAGAATCACGCTGCGCCCAATTATAACTGACGGCTTGTTTAAAAAAAGCTTCGCCGGTGCGTGCATCGTTATCTACTGCATGCTGCAAACCTGCTGGTCGCATATTTTTTGTTGAAGCGCAAGCACAAAAAAACAATCCAATAAGCAAGCAACTATTTTTCAATGGATCTAATTTTTTGTTCGATGGCTAATGTAATTCTGTAAAAACCTAAATCGGTCATATGAGCGCCATCAACGGTGGCTTCGCCATCTTGTCCAATTAAATTTGTGGTTTCTAAATAATGCAAATGATGCATTCCTTCTTTTTTCAAAAGTGCGTATGCATTCTTAAATATATGGTTGACTTCATTAATTTTTTGCCTGGTTACCAAATTAAATTTTGCCGTGGGATACAAAATATTTTCGACGAGTAAAATGGGTACGGTTGGTTTTAATGCATGCAGTTGACGTAAAAAAGGAACCGTTTTAGCCTCCGCCAAAGCAGGTGTTAAATTAGGCCCACAATCAATAACATACATGGAAGCGTCAATACCCGACATTATAACGGCAAGCATAGAATCGAGTTGTCCATTTCCACTAAAGCCTAAATTAATAGTTTCACGCCCAAGTCTACGTTCTAATTGAGCCGGATAAGCCATACCAGGGCGCATAGCAGAAGCACCTTGCACAATAGATGTACCGTAAACAACCAGCGGCTTTTGGCCCTCAAAATAATTTTGTTGTGGTTTATTGATAGTAGCGCCTTCTTCTATGCCAATAAAAAGTGAATCGCAGGTTTCATAATCAGGAAGGTAAAGCAGGTACTGCCTAGTTTGACCATCCATATCTTTTACCAAATTAGCTTCTTGGTATACAGGGGCATTGGGTTTACCTACACCTGCAAAAAACCAAGTACCATTATCAAGTCCATACAAATCGAGTCCTTTAACAAGCGTACCCGCCACGTGCTGAAAAACAACCGAAGATCCGGTTTTCCATTTGGCAGAAATTTGCTTAGCATTGGTTTCAAAATACACGGCAAACCCTGTTGGATTTTTACTCAAATCCCAAACAGGTTTTCGAAGTAACTTTTGTAAAGATTCCGGAAATCGTTGATACACGGTTGCATTTGGCATTGGCCGCCCTAACAATGTAAATTCCTGCATATCGTAATACACCGTTTTAGTTTGTGCATCAGCACCAAACGCTATAAAAAATATAAACAAAAGGGTCAAGCAGTTTTTCATGGTTCAATTTAATCTTTTTTAGTAAAAACCATGTGCTATAGCGCCTTACCTTTGCAAAAAACACCCCCAATGATGCGTTTGCTGCTAGCAAGTTTATTATGTAGTTTGAGTATATCTGTTTTGGCACAAAACACCCAACTTTTAGACGTTGTGGTAACAGCAAGCATGCTACCACAACAAGAAAAAGAAACCGGGCGCAATATTGTAAGCATAAAAGGATCCAGCTTACAAAACTTACCCATTAGTAGCATAGACGAACTACTCAAATATTTACCCGGTATTGAAACCCAACAACGAGGACCTGCTGGCACGCAAAGCAATATTATCATTAGAGGTGGTACCTTTCAGCAAATACTCGTAATTATTGACGGCATTAGAATTAACGATCCGCTCACAGGTCACTTTAATAGTTATATACCACTTCATCCAGAAGATATCAATAGAATTGAAATTATCAAAGGAGCTGCTTCTGCTATTTATGGTTCTGATGCTATTGGAGGTGTTGTAAATATTATCACCAATGGGCTACAACAAAAAAACAACCACAAGTTGAGCGTTGGAAGCAAATGGGGCAGTTACAATTCGAGGTCTAATAATCTATGGTGGGGTGTACAAAAAGAGAAATGGAAACTCAGTGTTTCGTCGCAGCAAAATAAAGCAGATGGAGAAAACTTAAGAGGCACTACAGGTTATTATAACAATTCATTTTACGCTGCTAATTTTAATTACTCCTTTACATCTAATTGGAAGCTTCGCATATTATATGCCAATGATAGGAGGGATTTTAATGCGCAAAATTTTTATACGACATTTAAAAGTGACACTGCTTCTGAAATTGTAAAAAGCAATTGGACGCAAATGGGTTTGTCAAAACAGTACACCCATAAAATAGTAAAATTCGATGTGGCCTATAAAAACTTATCTGACCGTTTTAGGTTTAATCCGGCCGGTAGTTTTAATGAAAACAAAACCTCACTTTTTGTTGCGCAGGGTTCGCTTCAATTTACAAGCAACCCCAATCATCAAATTGTTACAGGTGCACAGTGGATCCATAAAAAAATTAGATCCAACGATAGAGGCAATCATGAACTAGCACACGGAGCTGCATTTTTAATAGCTACCCATAAGCTTCCTAAAAACATATTTATCAACGAAAGCCTGCGCATAGATTGGGACCAAAGCTATGGCTGGATTATTATCCCGCAAGTAAATGGATCTTGGGTAAATGGTAATCTTACCACGCGTGCATCCATGGGTAAAGGTGTTCGTGACGCGGATTTTACAGAGCGTTACAACAATTACAACAAAAGCCTAGTAACTGGAGGTAGCATGGGTAATCCTTATTTACAAGCAGAAAAGTCATGGAGTTATGAACTCGGTGCCGATTATAGAATCGGATCCAATTTTAAATGGGGGGCTACTGTATTTTTAAGAGATCAAAACAACCTGATTGATTGGACCCCTACTCCGTATCCTATGATGCCACGTCAATCAAATTTAGTAATAACAGGAAATTACTCTTTGGCTACCAATGTATCTTCTGTAAAAACAAAAGGAATAGAAACGGATCTTACTTACAACAAAAAATGGGTAGAAGATTACGAAATAAACCTCAGCACAGGCTTAGTATGGCTTTCTTCCACTAGCCCAAATAAAACACCTTCCTTTTATATTTCATCGCATGCCAGGTTTTTATGGAATGAGCAAATTGTGTTTAGGGCGCACCGGTTTCAGCTATCTGTAAATAGTGTTTACAAAATTAGAAATGCACAAACAGCATCTGCCATCAATACGGCACTTTCAGAAAGTTATTTTTTAGTGAATAGTAAATTTTCTTACCTTACAACGAAGCGTAAAGGAACTATTTTTGTGGAAGTGAGTAACCTTACAGATACAAAATACTCCGATTTACTGGGTGCCATTATGCCTGGAAGGTGGATTTGCGCTGGATTTCAACTAAATCTATAACACATGAATAAAATAGTATGTACGCTTGTACTAAGCCTTAGCATAACAATTGTTGCTGCGCAAGACATGAAAGCATTTAATTTGTACAATCCCTACCAAAATGTAGATTCGGCACTACAAGTAGTATATAAAAAAGCTGCTACACAAAACAAACATGTATTTATTCAGATTGGTGGGAACTGGTGTGTATGGTGTGCTCGTTACAACGAATTTGTAACCAAAGACACACAAATAGATTCACTCGTTAATGCCAATTACATTGTTTATCACCTCAACTACAGCCCCGAAAATAAAAATAGTAAAACACTAGCCAAGTTAGGGTATCCGCAAAGGTTTGGCTTTCCTGTATTTATTATACTAGATGCTAAAGGCAACCGTTTACACACACAAAACAGTGCTTACTTAGAAAAAGATAAAGGCTACAATAAAGCACTTGTGATGGAGTTCTATAAGCACTGGGCTAAAACAGCATTAGATCCAGCGCAGTATAAAAATTATTAGTCTCCTAAATTTGCTTTAATAAAGTAGGCTTTTCTTGATGCAACTTGTAAATCAGTTCACCAAATAAGGTATTGGCCCAAGCAAACCATTTGCGGGTAAACTTGGTAGCATCATCTTTATGAAATGATTCGTGCATAAATCCAGTACCAGCATGTGTTTGTATTAAATTTTTAACGCAGTGTGTAATTTCTTTATCATCCACACTTGTTATCGCGCGTAAAATAATGCTCATTGGCCAAATAGTATCGGCACCTGTGTGCGGCCCTCCAATGCCTTCGCCAGCTTTTCCTTTGTAAAAGAAAGGATTGTTCTCTGATAGTACCAACTTTCGTGTATTTAAATAGAGCGGATTGTTAGGCTCAATAGCACCAAGGTATGGAAGCGACAACAAAGACGGCACATTGGCGTCATCCATCATATGAAAACTACCATAACCATTTACTTCAAACCCAATAATTTTTCCAAACTGCTGGTGTTGAATAATGCCGTGTTGTTTAAATGCAGCTTCTACCTGTGCTTTTAATACAAGTGCTCGTTTAGCTAATGCAGGTTCATTGACAGTAGGTAGTTGTAATAACTCCGCCATCTTACCTAAAATATTAATCGCAAACATATTGCTAGGCACCAGGTAAGGAAGTAAGGTACAATCGTCACTAGGTCTAAAGGTTGAAACAATTAAACCACATGGTTTTACTGGATAGCCATAACCACTTAATGGCACACCATCTGTGGCCCAAGCGGTGGTTCGCTGAAAAGTATATGGTCCATTTCCATTAAAGCGCTGTTGCTCGGTAAAAGTATCTAGTATTAATTTTTGAGCCGCTTTCCAATCGGCATCAAATACAGAAGTGTCCCCCGTTTGCTTATAATAGCCATGGGCTAATCTAACTGGATAACATAAACTATCAATCTCCCACTTACGTTCATGAATTCCAGGTTGCATTTTTGTAAGATCATCTTTCCACTCACTTACTTTATTGACGTCTTTATAAAATGCATTAGCGTAAGGATCCAGTAAAATACATTTTGTTTGTCTATTGATAACACCGGCAATGAGTGTTTGTAGTGGCTTATCAGATTTTGTGAGCGGTAAATAAGGCCAAACCTGTGCCGTACTATCTCGGAGCCACATGGCGTCAATATCACCGGTAATCACATAAGTGTCTGGCTTACCATTCACCATTTCAAAATCGACGGTGGTGTCAAGTGTATTAGGAAAGCAGTTTTCAAACAACCAACCAAGCTCTTTATTGGGCAGGTCTTTTTTAACTTGCTCAATCACAGCCTCTACAGCTGTACTTTTAAAATTTCTATCAGCTACAGCAGGTCTATTACTCGTAAAGTTTTGTGTAAGTGGAGGCATTGCAAAACCTGCCGCTTTATGGAGTAAAAATCCCATTCCTAGTAGCGAAGATTTTTGTACGAATTGACGACGGTTGTTCATATAAAAATATTTAAAATTATTTTAATTGAAACAAAACTCCATTTTCTATAGCTGCATTAGATCCAATATACAATTGGAAGGTTCCTTTCTCACTTATATGCTTTAGACCTGCATTATAAAAACGAAGTAAGTTTTCATCGATAGTGAAAGTTACTGTTTTTGTTTCTCCTTTTTTCAAAAACACTTTTTGAAAACCTTTTAACTCTTTAAGTGGTCTTGTAATACTTGCCACATCGTCTTTAATATATAACTGTACAACCTCTTCGCCATCATAACTACCAGTATTGGTCAGGGTTACAGAAGCTGTAATTGCTTTTGCAGCAGTAAGGGTTGGAGCAGACAAAACAGGTTTGCCATAACTAAATGTAGTGTAGCTTAACCCATATCCAAAAGGTAATAGAGGTGAATTTTCTACGTCTAAATAATTGGATTTGTATTTTCCAAAAACATCGCCACCATTGGGTCTACCCGTATTGCGAACACTATAATAAATAGGTATTTGACCCACATTGCGCGGAAAACTCATGGTTAATTTACCAGCTGGATTGTAATCACCATACAATACAGCGGCAACCGCGTTACCTGCTTCGGTACCAGCATGCCAAACATCTAGTACAGCCGTCGCGGATTTTAATTCATTGGCAATGGTTAGTGGTCTCCCATTCATGAGTACGAGTACAAGTGGTTTACCGGTTTTTGATAAGGCCTCAATTAATTTTTGTTGACTTGCCGGAATATCTAAACTGGTTCTACTCGCTGCTTCACCACTCATTTCACTAGCTTCACCTACTACTGCAACAATAATATCTGATGCAGCAGCTACTGTAAGCGCTTCTGCAAGTAGCTCCTGAGAACTTCTGGTGTCAATTGAAATTTTTTCACCAAACACATTAATTTTTGCTGCAAAAACAGGATCATCAGAAATATTAGCACCCTTTGCATACAAGATTTTTGAACCAATACCTGGTCTATTGTTAAGCCCTTCCATTACAGAAATAGCCTGTTTAGCATCGGCATTAATTGACCAGGTACCAGGCATATTAGAACGGTCATTGGCAAGTGGCCCAATAAGTGCAATTTTTTGATTGGAATTTAGCGGTAACACTTGATTGTCATTTTTTAAGAGCACAAATGAACGCATCGCCGCTTCTTTTGCAAAGGCACGTTTATCTGCGCTTAGAACCTCCGAAGCCCTTTCTTGTTTGCAATATTTAAATGGATCTTCAAATAAACCCAAATCATATTTTGCTTCCAGTATTCTTTTGCAAGCTGCATCAATAGAAGCCATTGACACTTTACCAGCTTTTAAAGATTTTTGTAACGTATTTAGAAAACCTTCACTCACCATATCCATATCAAGTCCGGCATTTAGTGATAGTGCCGATACCGCAGCTGTATCGCCCATGCCATGATTGATCATTTCAGTAACAGACGTATAATCAGAAACAACAAAACCTTTAAATCCCCATTGATTTCTTAAAACATTTGTAAGCAACCATTTATTGCCTGAGGCAGGAACGCCATCTACATCGTTAAAAGAAGTCATGACAGAACCAGCGCCTGCATCCACTGCTGCTTTGTAAGGCGGAAAATAATCGTTGTACATTTTGAGCTTACTCATATCTACAGTATTGTAATCTCTACCGGCTTCTGGTGCACCATACAACGCAAAATGTTTCACACAAGAAAGTAGTGAATAACCGCTAGACAAATTAGCATTACCTGCACCACCTTGATAGCCCATTACCATGGCTTTTGAAATAGCACTTCCTAAAAAAGGGTCTTCTCCGGCTCCTTCTGCAACCCTTCCCCAGCGTGGGTCACGTGCAATATCCACCATCGGAGAAAAAGTCCAGTTTAAACCATCGGCGGTAGCTTCTAGTGCAGCCATTTGAGCCGACTTTTGAATAAGTTGCAAATCCCAACTTGCAGATAATGCAAGTGGAATTGGAAAAGCAGTTTTATACCCATGAATAATATCGGAACCAAATAACATCGGAATATGGAGCCTCGATTCACGCACTGCCATCTCCTGCACTTTTTTAATTTTTTCTAAACCTGCAATACCAAACATACCGCCCACTAAACCTCTTTTAATTTTTCCTTCTACGTCATTACTTACAACGGTACCTGTAACAGACCCATCACCTGGGATAATTAAATTAAGTTGCCCCAATTTTTCTTGCAGGGTCATTTTTGTCATTAGAGACCCAATGAACTGTGCTTTTGTTTGCTTTTGCGCAAAGCAAGGTGCAGCGGCTAGCAAGAAAATTAAAAAGGAAAACTTTTTTATAGAAATGAAACGCATAAAGTGATTATTATGCAACAATATTAAGAAGCTTTAACGATAATTAAGTCAAATACCCACTTAACTTTACACAAAACAGTCGAATGAAATTTTTTTTAATATTCTTACTATGTATTCTAGTTGGCCAAACCAATTTACAGGGTCAAAACTCTGCTTCATACACCGCTTCGATAAAGCATTTTGATAGTTTACGTGTCAAAGCTTTAACGGAACAAAATGGATGGCTCAATTTAGCAGGCTTATACTGGCTAAAGCCAGGTGACAATACATTTGGAAGTGCCGTAAACAATACACTCGTATTTAAGCATAAAAACATGCCAGCATCACTTGGTAAATTTAAAGTAGTAGGAAGTCGGGTCAGTTTTGAATTTAATAAAGCGGTTACAAATTTTCCAAGCGATTATTCCGAAGAGATGGTACTTTTTGATCTGAGCAATAAAACGGACACAAGTATTTATTTTAAGCAGTTTGTATGGAGTGTTATTATTCGGGAAGATAAAATTGGTGTAAGATTTAGAGATTTAAAAAATCCAGCGCTT
Source organism: Bacteroidota bacterium (assembly GCA_041173245.1). Lineage (GTDB taxonomy): Bacteria > Bacteroidota > Bacteroidia > Chitinophagales > Chitinophagaceae > Sediminibacterium. The sequence continues at coordinate 30,259 of JBEDIY010000026.1, forward strand.
ATTGCCTTTAAAGGCAATAAAAGATTTGCCATTCATGAAAAATGGAATTTGCCTGCAAAATTATTGCCTCCTAATCCGAGTGGCTTATTTATCACCAATGTTTTAGGTCAGACAACTGCACAAGATTATGCGGGTAAAATAAGTTTCGAGTACCAAGGAAAAAATTATGTACTAGACGCCATTAATGAAGGCCCCGGTGATTTATTTGTGGTATTTGGCGATGCTACTAACGGCATTAACACCTACCATACTGGTAGATTTATGTATGTGTCAAGGCCAGATAGTAATGGTAATACCTTTATTGATTTTAATAAATCATTTAATCCGCCCTGCGCTTACACGCCTTTTGCAACATGCCCCATTCCACCGAGGCAAAACATACTACCATTTAAGGTTACGGCAGGCGAACTATCAGATAAACATAAATAATACTTTCGTTTACATGCATAAAAAAAGGGCGAACCGTGGTTCGCCCTTTTTTTATAAAATCTATGGTATTACTTTTTAGTAAATGAATACGTATAGTACCCACCATTAGAAAGATTAAGTACAACATCATATGTACCAGCTTTCATGGCAAGGTTATCGCCATTGAATTCAAGTACACCATCTCCACCGCTATCTCCTAG
>JBEDIY010000027.1:0-13392 GCA_041173245.1 Bacteroidota bacterium
AATGTTTTTTTCTACGAGCATTTCATTGTACTTATATTTATTTTCAAAGAGTGCCATGTGCGGTTTATTAGCCGGATCCAAGCCATTGAAAATTTCTTTCACGTACATTTTAGCAACACGCTTTGGCGTACCGCGTAAACTATCGTCTGTTAAATCGAGCCCCAATATATCCATGATTTCTGCAAACTTTTGTTGGATTGCAGCAATTTTTTCATCTTCTGTTTGATCAAAAGCACCTGCACGCATGGGTGTTTCTACTGATGTGCTAATATGGTTATCACCAGCAGTATCTATCTCTTCATCGGTAAGAATAATTTTACCGTCTTTAAGATGGATATTCGACAAAGTTTCGTTCTGTTTCATATAATCTGATTTTTAAATCTAATGTTAAATTAATTTTTGTTCTCAGTAATTCATAAATAACCACTGCAATATTTTCTGCTGAAGGATTGGTCGTTGCAAAAAAGGTTGTATCAAGGTTTAAATTTTTATGATCAAACCTAGCGAGCACTTCTACCTTAATAAGATCACTTAATTTTTTTGTATCAATGACATAGCCTGTTTCTGGGTCGGGATAACCTGTTACCTGAACAATGAGGTCATAATTGTGTCCATGATAATTGGGGTTATTGCACAAGCCAAATACTTCGTTGTTTTTTTCGGGAGTCCATGCAGGGTTGTGTAAGCGGTGAGCAGCATTAAAATGCTCCTTTCTAAAAACAGAAACTTTTTGTTTTTCCATTGCTAAAGCGTTGGGATCTTGTTTTTTGGGACGTACACTTACACCCACATAAAAAATAATTAAATCAAGTAAGGATTTTGTTAATGGCTAGGCACTGTTTCAGAAGTGTGCTGATCAAGTGGCCCTGCCTTCGTGTTCTACATTAACAAAAGAACCTGACGTCAAAGATAATAACAAGACGCCATTAAATTTGTTTAGAATCTCCCTAAAAAAAGTGAAAATGTTCCTATTTACCGAAATATTCAACGTAAATACGGGATGTTTCATAGAGTTTTATGCAATGAAGCTCAACAGAACTAGGCAAATGAGGTGCTAGCTGTTCCCAAATGGCAATGGCCAAATTTTCGGTGCTACATAGTTTGCCGGTCATAAAATCCACATCCAAATTGAGGTTTTTATGGTCTAACTTATCTATTACCTGGCCTTTTATTAACTGACTTAACTTTTTAACGTCATACACAAATCCTGTTTCAGGATCCGGATTGCCCTTTACCGTAACATACAAATCATAATTGTGGCCATGCCAGTTTTCGTTGGCACAAACACCAAATACAGCATTGTTTTGCTCATTAGACCAATTGGGATTGTATAACTTATGGGCTGCGTTAAAATGTTCTTGTCTTGTTAAATAAACCATCTGACCAATATTTTGGCAAAGGTAGGCAGAATCGGAGTATTTTTGTACACTATGCGGGTAATTATAACAGCAGCAACGAACCTAGAACTAGATGGTTGTGCAAAAAAAGCAAGCCAACTTTTCAAAAAAAGCAAACTAAAAATTAGCTTTCATGCAACCGGCATAGGTATGCTAGCCTCTGGCGTAAAGCTTACACAACTTGCAACCTCCTACCAGCCAGATTTGATGATTCAAATAGGCATTGCTGGTAGTTATATAAAAACGGAACCCCTTGGAAAAATATGGGTTGTTACATCAGAAACCATTGCAGATTTAGGTGTGCGGGAAAAAGGAGTATTTACCGACCTATTTGATAGTCAATTAATCAAAGAGAATGAAGCTCCATTTAAAAAAAGGAAGCTCATTAACCAGGGGATTAAAAAAGTAAACCTTTTAAAAACAGATACAGCTGCAGGGGTTACCATCAATGAAATTACAACGTCGCCTAAACGAATTAAAGAAATTATTGAGGCGCATAACCCGGTTTTAGAAAGTATGGAAGGAGCAGCGCTACATTATGTTGGTGGTATTACCAAAACGCCATTTATGCAAATAAGGGCTGTGTCTAATTATGTGGGAGAAAGAAATAAAGCAAAATGGAAACTCAAAGAATCGATTGATCAATTGGAAGCGTATGTACTTACCTATTTAGCTACATTAGAAAATAGTTTAAATAAATAGTGCCATGAAGCTTAGTCTTGGTTTTTCTCCCTGCCCTAACGATACATTTATATTTGACGCACTCGTTAATAAAAAAATTGACACTGAGGGTTTAGATTTTGAAGTACACCTAGAAGATGTTCAAACACTTAATAATTTTGCACTAGAAAATAGATTTGATTTTTCAAAAATTAGCTATGGCGTTTTACCGTTATTATTAAATACCCATACCTTATTAAATAGTGGAGGTGCCATGGGGAATGGTGTTGGCCCACTTTTAATTTGCAAAGACCCACATATTACCCCAGACCAAGTAAATAATTTACGCATTGCCATTCCGGGCAAAAACACAACCGCTTATTTACTATTTTCTTACGTTTACCCAGATGCCAAAAATATTTCGTTTTATGTGTTTAATGAAATAGAAGCCGCTGTTTTATCTGGTGAGGTAGACGCTGGCGTGATTATTCACGAAAACAGATTCACCTACGCGCAAAAAGGGCTTTATAAAATAACAGATTTAGGCGTAGCGTGGGAAACAAAAACAAAAAGTCCAATTGCACTAGGTGGCATAGTGGCTAGCAACCGCATTTCAAAACCCATCATGCAACAAGTGGACCAACTAATCGCAAAAAGTGTGGCATATGCTTTTAATAACTACCCTACTATTAGTGAATATGTAAGTTGTCACGCACAAGAAATGAGCGAAGCTGTCATGCGCCAACACATTGATTTATACGTCAACAATTTTAGCATTGATATGGGCGAAACCGGAAAAAAAGCCATTGAAACCCTTGTACATATTTATCAGCAAATGAATGCTACGATAAGTCCTACTCAGTCATTTCACTCAACTCCAGCCAGCGTAGTTCCATTTCTCCCAAAGACTGCGTAACTTTTGTAAGCGCGTCGGCGAGTAAAGTAATTTGGTCAAAATTTAAATTTTCGTTACTCATTTGAACCGTTAGTTTGGCTTTTTCTGCTTCTAAAACAGGCATTTCTTTTTCTAGTTTTTCAAACTCATGCTTCTCTTTAAAAGTCATTTTCTTTTTTGCAGGAGCAGGAACAACCGGTGCAGTTGGCTCAATAGTAGTAGTTGCCTTGGATGCATTAGCGGTAGCATTTGCTTTAGCTACTTCTTGCTCCTTCAGCCAAATACGGTACTGGGTATAATTACCTGGAAAATCTCTAACAAATCCACTACCCTCAAAAACAAATAAGTGATCTACTAACCTGTCCATAAAGTAACGGTCGTGCGATACAATCATTACACAACCCTGATACTCCGTTAAAAAGCTTTCAAGTACTGCAAGTGTTGGTAGGTCAAGGTCATTGGTAGGTTCATCTAGAATTAAAAAGTTGGGGTTTCTAAATAAGATGGTTAATAAATGAAGTCTCTTTTTTTCACCACCACTGAGTGACGACAAATAGGTGTACTGTTTATCGGGCGGGAATAAAAATAATTCTAAAAACTGTGAGGCACTAATACTTCCACCCTTTGCCAAAGGAAAACTTTCTGCAAAAGATTTTACATATTCGATGACCCTGAAATCTTCTTTTACATCGAGACCAGTTTGAGAAAAATTACCAAACACAACCGTATCACCAACATTTACCTTTCCACTTGTTGGCGTTTCGAGTTCTTGAATAATATTTAAAAACGTAGACTTCCCTATTCCATTTTTACCAACCACACCCACTCTTTCACCTTTTGAAAAAGTGTAATCAAACCCTTTTAAAATTTCTAAGTCGCCGTATGATTTATTTACTTTTTTTAATTCTACAATTTTACCGCCAAGCCTACTCATTTTAGCCTCTAATTGTAGTTGCGCGTCTTCTATTTTTTGTTTGGCCCTCGCTTCTACTTCATAAAAATTATCTTGCCTACTTTTGCTCTTGGTGGTTCGCGCTTTGGGTTGCTTGCGCATCCACTCTAACTCTTTGCGGTATTGGTTTCTAGCCTTGTCAATACTAGCCTGCTCGCTATCTATACGAGCTGCCTTTTTTTCCATGTATGATTCATAGTCGCCTTTGTATACATACATGTTTTCTCTTTCGAGCTCCCAAATCTCATCACATACGGCGTCTAAAAAATAACGGTCGTGCGTTACGAGTAGTAGCGTAATATTTTCGCCATTTAAGTAATGTTCTAACCACTCAATCATTTCTACATCGAGGTGGTTGGTAGGCTCATCCATCATAAGAAGGGTATGCTGGTGCTCAAAGCCAATATCAATGAGCGTTTTTGCAAGTGCTACTCTTTTGCGCTGACCGCCACTTAATTCGTTTACCTTTTTTTGAAGGTGATGTATATTTAGTTTTCCTAAAATTTGTTTGACTTTAGCCTCAAAATCCCATGCACCCAAATCATCCATTTCCATGATACTATCTGAAATGAGCATACCATCTTCGGCCTCCATCGCCAATTCATATTTTTGAATGGCCTTAATAATAGGATGATTGGCTTTGAAAATATTTTCTACAATGGTTTTATCCTCGTCAAAAACCGGATCCTGTTCAAAAAGGGCCACAGTTACCTCTTTATTGATCCAAAACTTTCCGCTATCGGGCGTTTCCTGACCAGCCAAGATTTTTAAAAGTGTAGACTTACCTACCCCATTACGGGCAATTAAGGCAATTTTGTCACCCTCATTGATATTGAAGGAAATATTATTGAAAAGCGGATTGATTCCGTAACTTTTTGTTAGTCCCTCTACAGATACATAATGCATGGCGCAAAGGTAAGACTCAAAGCCCTAAGTTTACCCTCAGATTGTTATTTCAGGTTCCCAGATGCCCCTATCTTTGCAACATGAAGCAGTTTAACGTACCTACTGGCTATAAAAGCAGTCTTATAAGTGCCATCAAACAGTACCGAAAAGATGAGGATAAACTTAAAAAAGATTTTACCCCATCCTTATTAAAACTCGGACATCTAGACATTTATTTAGCCAGACATTTTGGATTTTGTTATGGCGTAGAAAATGCCATAGAAATTGCTTTTAGAACCATCGACGAAAACCCAGGAAAAAGAATTTTCTTATTAAGTGAAATGATACATAATCCCCAAGTAAATGAAGATTTATTGGCAAGAGGGGTGAAATTTTTACAAGACACAAATGGTAAAACATTAATTCCGCTTGATACACTTACAAATGAAGATGTTGTTATAATCCCGGCATTTGGCACAACACTTGACATTGAAGCTACGCTTGCAGAGAAAGGGATTTCAACAGAAAAATACAATACCACTTGTCCATTTGTAGAAAAAGTATGGAACAGATCTGAACAGATAGCACAAAAAGGATACAGCATTGTTGTTCATGGTAAACCAAAACACGAAGAAACAAGGGCTACTTTTTCTCATGCATCGTATCACACACCAACAGTTGTGGTAAATGATATGGAAGAAACGATTGCGCTAGCAAAATACATCACTGGCGAAAAAGAAGCCGACCTTTTTTACAAAGAATTTGAAGGCCGTTACTCGAATAATTTTGATATAACCAAAGATTTAGCAAAAATTGGCGTGGTTAATCAAACCACTCAACTAGCATCAGATACACAGGGTATTTCTGAATATTTAAAAGCTACCATCAAGGCGCATTACCAATTAACGGACGAAACCATTGGAACGCGCTTTGCAGATACTAGAGATACGCTTTGCTACGCAACAAGCGACAATCAAACGGCTGTTAAAGGAATGCTTAATACCGAGGCTGACTTAGCCATTGTTATTGGGGGCTACAATAGCAGTAACTCATCTCACCTAGTTGAGTTATGCGAACAAAAACTACCTACTTATTTTATTGACAGCCCGGATAGACTCTTATCTAAAACCTCCATTGAGCACAGAAACTGGAATACCAAAGAACTACACATACTAAACAATTATTTACCTGAACAACAAGCGCTTAAAATATTGATAACGAGTGGTGCTAGTTGTCCCGACGCTGTTGTAGAAGCAGTGATACAAAAGATTGCAGGCTTTTACAATGTGCAAGATCAGGTTGATTTTACAAATGTTGTCAAAAACCAATAGCCTAATTATTCGCATTAATTTTTGGCAACTCGTATTTGAATGAAGCAAAAACAACCGTGTTTTGCATTTGAAAATGAGCAGACTTAAAAGGTAAATTTTGATCTTTTTGATCATCGTTTGCATTACCATCATCTCCCACGTAATGCTGATACATAAAACCAATAAGTGACAAATTGCCATTATCCAATTTATGTTCCATGTAATGCTCGATCAATAAAGGCATTTTTAGCAGCTGATGTAGCTGCGTAGCACCTAGTAAATAGATGCCTAAAAATATATAGGCTGCCCTTTTTTTCACCTTTTGAAGATATAAAAAAAGAGCAGCCTACTCTAAATAGTGGTTACTTTATTTTAATGCTACCAAGTACGTATTAGATGCTACATTTCCAAGCTGAGCTACTGGTACCTTTTTGAAATCTTTGGGTAACATATACGGCTTTCCTACCAACTGCAATTTCTTGCTGCCTTGTAAGGTAGCCGGTGGCGTTCCCATAAATTTATACTGAATACCATCAAGTGTAAATAAACCATTTTTATCTACAGCCTGCTTATCAAAGTTTACCATAACTGTAAAATTAGCAACTGAAAATCCGGCATCTACAACTGCCTTAGCAATCTGATTAAACTGAGGTGTCGTTTCTTTATTGAACCGAATATCGTAGGTAGACGTTTCAATATTTACAAGTACAGTATCTACAAATGAAATGGCCGAAACTGCTTTGTAAATAGCTTTTGAACACATTGCACAGGTTAAGCCACTAGCTTGCAAGTTTACTTTTTGCACTTGTGCATTAGCACTTACAGCCCAGCAGCAAATCAACAATAAAAATATTTTTTTCATGTATTAAAGCTTTTGAATGATTAATTTTTTTTAGCTGCCTTACGCTCATACTGGCAACATTCTGGAAGTTCATTGTAAACCGCATCAGGTGCTGTTAGATCTTTGGTATCATAACCCGCACCGGCAATTTTTTCCTGAACTTTAGCACCGCTTGTTGCAGATGCTAAGTAAGTGATTTTTAACATTTTAGTGGTCTTGTTCCAAACAGCGGTAGATGCACCAGCATCTTTAGCTGCCGTTTCAATAGTTGTTTTACACATACCACAATTACCCCAAACTTTAATAGTTTCAGACTTTGGAGTTGATTTTGTTTGAGCAAATGCTACAGATACAGTTAATACAAATGCAGCAATAGATGCGATAAGAAATTTGATTTTCATACAATTGATTTTAAGGTATAATAAATGAATGGTACCATGTAAATAACATAGCACAGGAATAAATAGAAAATAAATAAAGTGAAGTGTAATCCTAAATTAAAAATACACAGATACGCTTGTAGGTTTCTTGTTCGTATAAATTAGGTGGTAACTTTTTAAGGTAGTTGTCTGTGGTGTATGAACTAGTATAGTTAACAGCACTCAAATAAAATTGAGGCACCACCGCTTCCATTAAATTAAATTGGAATAAGATACTTGGGGTTGACTTGTGAGTGTCTTCGAGTTTAACTACATCAATTTTAGAATGACAGCATTTGTTTTTTTTTGCGCTATCGATGCGCATGCCACAAATACATTTTTTTACTTCGGAACGCCCCAGTTCAATAGAACTGAGTTTGCCCATGCAGTAATGACTATTCATTACAAACCCAGTAGACATGACTAGGTAAATAAGTGCAATAAATAGAGTAATAAAGCGCTTCATGAATATAAAGTTACAATACTTTAATTAATAAAGTTCCACCAGATTCCAATCCGGGTCCAAAGGGTCGTATTGGGGTAAAGCGCAGTCATAAAATTGGGCTTGTCAAATGAAAATCCTTTAGCCGTATTTAAACTGTTTAGGTTTTCTACCCGAATAAATCCTTTTAAACGCTTGATTCTGAAATGAAAGAAGGCATGAATATCAGGTCTATTAGAAAGCTGTTGGCTATTTTGGTAGAAATAAGCCCCTAAAAATGGAGAATAGCCATCGGCATTGTAGGCTGTAAAATATTGCAATTCGAGCCCTGTAGAAACATCGAGGTTGGTAAAAAAGTTACCTTCAAAAGCCAGTCTATTTCTGGTATAAAATAAAGGCACATTAACTGGACCGGTACCTATTTTTTGTTGCACATGCATTTCGGTGTACCAGTTCCAATGTCCTTTTAAATGCCACTTTTTTTCGAGCGATAATTGCAGCAAATTAAATAACCCACTAGCCTGTTTTGCTGCAAAAAATCCATCAAAATACATGTAATTGTTAATGCCATAATAATTTGCTGTAAAAGAAAGATGCCTATTGGGTTTTTCGTACTTCGCCATTAGCTTGATACTGTTTTCTTTAGCAAAGCTTGTATTTGCATTAATTCCAAAACTACTTAATGGATCTAATACAAATGCAGGAGACCTGTTAACGTTATTAAACCCAAGTGTTAAATAACCAGCTTTGGTTCCTAAATAACGCTGTAAATAAACTGCTGCTTCGTAATCACCGGCATTTTGTCCATTCAAATACAAATTGGCGTGTGCATCAATATCCCACACTTTATTTCTAGATCTGTTTTTATAGGCGCCAACTGCATAAATATTATAAAAAGAGATGGTACTAGTTGTATCAAAAGTTCCTTTGAGTGCTTGATAGGCAATCCCTGTTTTTAAATATTGGCTTTGGTTATTTTTATCAGGGAAGGTAAGTACACTGAACTCGTTGGTGATATCCTGCCAACTATCTTTATAATTGATTGACTTTCCGGACGCGACAGGCTTATTGAAATACAATTGATATCTACTAGAATCTACATAGTTATCTAAAAACTGATACGCACTCGATGCCACTGATAAAGTGTGTTGAAGTCTAAGCCTTGGATAAAAAATACGATAGGTTACAGAATCCACTACGCTAGAATCTTTCTTTCCTAAATCAAATTGTTGTCTGATCACAAATTGACTGCCTGTATAAATATTACCAGTAGATACGCTCGTATTAAATGGATTTCTGGAAGCTGCAGCAGATTTACCCAGCCTCGTTTCCAACTCGTATGGATCATTAAGTGAAAGACTATCGAGCTTACTAGGGCTTTGTAAACCGCCGTTTTCTGAAGAAGCATTTTTATTGGACAAAAAAACAAAAAAGACTTCGTACTTGCGGTTGTTAGACTTGAAATGACTGGTAAAACGCAAGTTGTTTAAATTGGCATTTTGGTTTTTTAAAGCCCCTGGCGAATTACTAAACCGGTATTGCAATGAAAAATTAAAATTGTCTTTTTTATTTTGTGTATGCAAGAAATCTACTACTTGTTCTGCTTTAGCGCCAAGTACAAAAGCTAACTCTGTAAATGGCCTCGTTGTTTCATAAAACTTTGTATTCTCTAAAGAATAATTATACATGTCATACCCATGAAAGCCTGCATTAAAGCCAGCTTTCATAAATGGATTGAATAGTAGAGACTGTGTTGCAGTTCCTAAATTACCCAAAGAACGAACCGAATAAGGGAGGGGGAAATACCTACTAAAATCATTGATAGAACTATCGAGCGTTCTTAATTTTGTAGAATCAAAATGCTTATAAAAAATTGTAATTGAATCAGCTAAACTGTTTCGCGTTTTCAAAGAATCGTTTTTACCAGCACTATTATTTATGGGTCTACCCTGACGGTCGTATGTAACAGCACCTGCGCCAGGCCTACCACCCCGAAGTTGTGGCCTATCGTCAGATTGGGCTACTACTAATCCTACAATACAGTAGCTGAAAAAAAATAAACAATAGCGCTTGAGCAGCATTATAATTGTTTAACTAATTCTTTAAATAATAAGGTAAGTTTTGGCTCCGCAGCTGTTGCCGCTTCTAAAACTTCTTGGTGTGTAATGATATTATCTTCTTCACGAATACCTAAATCGGTAATAACACTAATCGCAAATACTTTCATACCACCATGCACGGCTACAATCGTTTCTTGCACGGTGCTCATACCTACCGCATCACCCCCTACCGCCAAAATGAGTTTATATTCGGCTCTGGTTTCAAATGTCGGACCCGTTACACCTAAATACACACCTTCATGCACTTTAATATTATTAGCAGCAGCAATATTTTTAACTTTTGCTATTAATGATTTAGCATAAGGCTCACTCATATCCGGGAAACGAGTTCCAAGTGCATCTTCATTTTTGCCGAGTAATGGGTTGATGGTAAATAAACTGATATGATCATTGATGATCATTAAATCGCCTACTTTAAAATTAGTATTTACACCACCAGCAGCATTAGACAATAATAAAGTTTCTACACCTAGTGCTCGCATCACTCTTACAGGATAAGAAACCTGCTGAGGGGTATACCCTTCATAAAAATGAAAACGCCCAGACATCACCCAAACTTTTACACCTTCAAGTGTACCAAAAATTAATCGGCCTTTATGTCCTTCAACAGTGCTCACTGGAAAATGAGGAATTTGCTCGTATGGAATTTCAAATTCGGCAACAATTTCTGATGCTAGATTTCCAAGACCGCTACCTAAAATAATACCAATGGCAGCCTGGTCATTTACCTTTGACTGTATATATGTTTTTGTTTCTTGTAACTGATCAAGTATAGTAGACATAAGTGCTTGTATTGACCACAAATATAGTTAAGCTAGGGCAAAGAAAAAGGCCATTTCGCGGTTAGCGAAATGGCCTATAATTGGTTAAGCTTGTTTTAGTAATTAACTTAAACGTTTAACGTTAACTGCGTTAGGACCTTTACGGCCTTCTTGCACGTCAAAAATAACCTTGTCATTCGCCTCGATTTGGTCAATCAAGCCGTTAGCATGTACGAAAGTTTCTTTGCTTGAATTGTCATGCTTGATGAATCCAAAACCTTTTTCCTCGTTGAAGAACTTTACAGTTCCTTGAATTTGTGTGTCCATTTGTAAATTTGTAAATTGTAATTAAAGTGCAAAAGTAAGCATAAATAGCCCCCCTTCCAATTAATACTTGCTATTTGAAAAGTTAAAGTGTCAAAAGATAGCCATTTTAGGCCTAAAAAAAACGAAATACTACTTAGTCCTCAATGCTTTGTATGCAAAGAAGCAACTTAGTAGCATGAGCACTGCAGCGAGCATAAAAGGAGCGCCTGGGAAATAAAAAGGTGCAATTGGCCCCGTAAAAAAGGCGAATAAATTAGACATCACCAGTGGTCCAACAATGGATGTAATACTAATAATACTTGTTAAAGAACCTTGCAACTCTCCTTGTTCGTTGGCAGGAACACTTCCTGAAATAATGGCTTGTAAGCCAGGTCCAGAAATGCCGCCTAAACAATATGGAATTAAAAACACAAACATCATCCAACTTTGTGATGCTAACCCAAATAAAACAAGTCCAATGGTATATAAACCTAAACCTACATATACACTTTTTTCATTGCCAATTTTTGGATTCACAAACCGTACAAGTACACCCTGCACTAAACTAACCAATACACCTACAACAGCAAGAGATATACCAATCATTTTGGGTGTCCACTTGAATTTTTCAATATTAAAATAACTCCAATTGCTTTGAACAGCATGTGAAGCAACATAAATTAAAAAGAACGAAATAATAAGTCCAGCAACTGCTGGAAACCTAGACAAGTTTTTTAAAGAACTTATGGGGTTTGCTCGCTTCCAATCAAAAGCTCTTCTATTTGAAACATCTAAAGATTCAGGTAAAACAAAATATCCGTAAGCTGCATTTAAAAGCGCCAAACCAGCGGCTACTAAAAATGGTATGCGTGGCCCCATTTCTCCAAGTAATCCGCCAATCATTGGACCTACAATAAATCCAAGACCAAAAGCAGCCCCAATCATACCAAAATTTTGTGCGCGCGTTTCGGGTGTGCTAATGTCTGCAATATACGCAGATGCTGTTGTCATACTCGCACCTGTTATGCCTGCAATAATTCGTCCAACAAATAACCATCCAATACTTGGTGCAAAAGCAAGGAGTATATAATCGAGACCAAACCCGAGTAATGAAAAAAGTAGAACGGGACGTCGTCCATATTTGTCACTTAAATTTCCAAGAACCGGTGCAAATAAAAATTGCATGATCGCATACGAGAAAGTAAGCAACCCTCCAAATAGCGCTACTTTACTAATATTGGTAGTATGTAATAAATCTTCAATTAGTTTAGGAACAACTGGAATAATTAACCCTAAGCCAGTTACATCAATTAACAAAGTGATAAATATAAACCCAATTGCTGCTTTACGATTTTTTATCATGTATTCCAATTATTGTGCCTTACAAAAAAAAGCTTTTTAACTGGTACTATCAAATAGAAAAAGGGGCGCTCACGCGCCCCCCTCATTTCCCTATGTTAACCTTGCTTGCTTATTATTTTTTTAGTTCAATAACACCCACGCTTGTTGTTTTAGGTTGAACTACCACTATATTATTAATAGTGGTATCCCTATACCCATTTGATGCTTTTACCAATAACTTGTAAGTACCATCTTTTAAACCACGCATTTTAAATTCACCTTCTTTATTTGGAAGTGCGTAGGCGGTATCTGTGTTGTTGAATAGTGTTAGCAATGCTTTTGCATCTCTAGGTTTTACCTTACCTGCAACACTTGCTGTATTTTTTTCTACAAATGTGTGCATCACAGGAATCAGGTAAAAGCGGCCATTTGCCTCAATAATGGAACGGCTTACATCAAAATCTAACCAAAGTCTATGACGGCGGCTAGAAAACTCTTCTAACTCTTTTCCTCCTAATTTTATAGTAATGAATGCTGGCAAATTTGATGCCAGGTTAAGCGGGTAGGATACACTATCCTTTACCACAGAATTGTTGGTTCCTAATTCGATACGAATAAGTCTAACAGCTCCTTTTGGAACATTTGCAGAAGTCAACAAAGTATCCAGTCCATTTCGAAACTTTAAAATATCGTACACCCCTGCTTTAATAGGCATACTTGTCCAAACCAATCCAGAATCTTTACGACTATTTCTATTGGAAGCGATATGATCCCAATTACAGGTGTCTCGCCTGCGTGAGCCTTCCCTTGCCGTATCAATTAAAACTTGCAACGATTTAATATCAATAAATACATTGTTGTAATCTCCGGGCCCATCGGTTAAGAGTAGGTTAAGCTCCTGAACACCAGATCCATTTTCTAATGATGTAGACTTGTTGCAAGCTACTGCAACAAATGAAACGATGGCAACTAAAGTCGCCGCAAAAAATTGAGGGAATTTTTTCATGGTATACATAATTTGATTTGAAGAGTAAGAACCAAATTTATTACGATGGTTTAATAA
>JBEDIY010000028.1:0-41365 GCA_041173245.1 Bacteroidota bacterium
ATGGATAGTTTACGTAGCGCTCAATAAGCTGCTCCGTACTTGGCATATCCCATGATCCTACAAAACCATCACTGTCTTTGTATAGATTATTAGCACCAAAGGTTTTGTAATAACGCTTTTGGGCATAGTTTAAGGGAAGTACCGTAGCTGTAGACACATAGCTGGTTAAATACCACTTGGTAGGTGTTGCACCTGCGCCGGTTAGGTATACTTTACTCTGATCCAAAGGAGAAACACTTGTCTCTTTTGAGCAGCTAGTAGCTAAAAATAATAAGCTACCAAATAGGATTAATAATGAAGTTCGAAACGAATGGATGATTGGTCTCATAGTTGTATTTCAATAATTTGAGACACAATATGTAGACAAAAAAAAGTAGATACAAGTTATAGAAGTAACTCTAGCAATAATGAGGTAAAATTTTATGTTAACCTGATTACTAGCTATTTATAGAATTAATAAAATCTGAAGGTGTACCCCCATGATACTTTCGAAAGGGCTTGTATAAGTGATGTCGTGAATTAAAACCAGATTCTTTTGCGAGCGCGTCAATAGAATAATGTTTATACTTTGAAGATTTAACCAAATCAAGAAAATAATCTATTCGAGATTTATTAACCAAATTGCTAAAAGACATATTGTATATTTTCAGCACTTGATCTTGAAATAGTTCATTAGAATTAATTGCGTTTTGCATACAAAATTGCTCAATTGTTGCATCATTATTTAAATAATAATGATTAATAAAGAATGGTGTATAAAAATTAGTATCTGTTAATGAGAAGTCGTCCTGTTTCTTGAAATTGCTAGACAAACTAAGTTTAATACTTTGTGAATTTATAAAACGAGGTCTATACAATACCATTAATAGGACCAAAAAGGCTATAAGAATTAGCATTATGTTTCCACCATCATATGATATTAAAAAAGAGTTCATAATAGAGAAAAGGCCAACTGCCATAAACTCTAAAAGAACAACTGTTTTAGTCCAATTTCTAATCCGTTGGTAATAATGGTTCGTATCCCCTGATTTCTGAAATATTAAATAAGCTATTCTTAAATTGGTACCTGTAAAAGTAAGTAACAACAATAATCTTGGTAAAAGATTTACTTTAAAGGTTACTTTTTGAGTAAAAACATCAATGACTGAACTTCCAAAATTGGTTTCAGAATAATTGAAGTCTTTTAAAAAAAAATACATTGTAGTATTAGAATAAAGCATAACCAAACACCCAAACCCAAGAATCCAATATACCCAAGACTTGTTATCAGATATATAAAAACGTGACAGTATCAATGTCATGGAAAGCCAAATAGAAAACTTTAAAACAGGAAAACACAAAAGGATGTATATGTTTACAAAACTTAGCCACAATAAAAAGCTGTAAGCACCTCCCGAAAATACCAATATCAAAAAATATGTTTTTAATAATAACGGTCTTTTGATTTGCAAAAGAACATCAACAAAAACAATAATTGATAGTAGAAATGCAGCAAAATTAAAGAAAGAGTAAATCGTATGACTCTCTAACATTTGAACCAATTTTAATGGGGGATAAAAAAAGTTACAAAAGCTACAACTGCACTATAATGAGTGCCTGGCAATATCTTTTACAAATTAACTATGCGATAACTTTATTATTTTTAGTAAATAAACTGTAGGCGCCAAACAACACAGCACCAAATATAAATGTAGCTAAAAGGCTATTACTGTAAAAAGGAATACCATCTACATAACACTGCATAAGTCCAGTAAATGTTTTAGGTCTATTCCATCCACCACCAAAAGCCCAAACGCTAAAATTAGATAAGATAAAATAAGTGGTAGGGCCTGCTAAAAAAGCAACTGCAACAGATGCAACTTTTTTAGTTTGAATTAAAAATCCAAAAGCTGCAAGTCCTGCAATTAAAATGTAATTTAACCACTGTCCGCTATAAAATCCTTGGTAGTCGGTTAAATGATTGATGTATAATACTTCAAAAAATAAATCTGAAATAAACATAGAAATAAGAGGCATTGCAAACGCCCACTTTTTATTGTTCATACAAATAGCTCCGCTAAATAATGCAATCGCAATTTGAGGGGCAAAACCCATAGGTCTATTAGGCATTATTCTATAAAGAGCACTTGCTAAAATAGTGAGAACTAAAGGGGCAATAATTGATCTAGAAATTTTCATGTATATATCGTTTCAAAAACAAAAATAAGTACTTAGTAACATTTTTATGCAGCTCAATTTTCCTCATGTTGTGAATAAGCTACTGTAGAGGGCACAAATGCTCTATAAATAAGGGTTTCCCCAGACGAATTTAATGTGATACTACAGCCTGGAAACAAAACAAAAGCCTCCCCTGTTTTAATGCTCATTTGATTGTTTACAACACATCCACCCTTTACCACCAAAAATAGCTCAATGCCTTGTGCCTGGTGCTCAAATGCAAAACTGCCATCAAGCGTAATAGAAGCAATACCAAAATCAGTGGTAGGTGCTAGATACACAGATTCGCCCATACAGGGCTTGGTTCCTTCAATGATTACAGGCTCAATATACTCGAACTTAATATTTTTAATGAGTTCTGGTACGTCAATATGTTTTGGGGTAAGACCTCCTCTTAAAACATTATCGCTATTGGCCATGAGTTCTACATTCTGACCCTCTAAATAAGCATGTGGCACACCTGCGTCCTGAAATATCCCTTGTCCGGGCATGATACAAACAATATTAAATAGATATATCGAAAACACACCCCTATCTACAGGAACAATACCCACTCCGTTCTCATATAATTTAGCAACCCACCACTCTGGACAAGTTTTGTCTATTTTTCCATCCTGCATATATCTTAGTGCCCTTTTTACAACCGGACTTAGTAAACTATCTACCTGAGCCTGATCCATTTCCATTAAAAATTGATACAGTCCTTGTAAACCCTCTGCCCTAAACAAGGGGGCTAATACCTGAAATTCTGCGGTATTTTCGAGGGTTTCTATAATTTTTGCTTCAGATTTAAATCCATGTAACAACCAGAACTCACTCATAGCCAGCATAATTTCTGGTTTATGATTTTGATCTTTGTAATTTCGGTTTGGAGCGTTTAACGCCACTCCTGCTGCCTCTTCCTTTTCATATGCGACCTTTGCATATTCTTTGGTTGGATGTACCTGAATGGAGAGCATATCCTTTACATCAAGCACTTTTAATAAATAAGGTAACCCACCAAACTTTTCATAGACCGGAGCCGATAATGCAGCAACAGGATCAGAAGCAATAATATCGGATAATAAAACAGACTGATGGTTCACCTCAACAGAAGCTGGCCCACCTGCATGAACACCTAGCCAGTACTCCGCAAATGGAGCATGATTCGGGTTTTCAATAGTAAGCAATTGGGGTAAAAACTTAGTACCACCCCAGCTATAATGCTGAACCGAGCCTGTTAATTTATGTACACCGTATTCAAATGCCATTGCGCCTTTTTTATACTAACGCCAAATACCCTTTTTTGTTATATGAACAACAATAATATACAAACTGGAAAACTAGGGGAAGCGCTAGCTGCAGCCTATCTTCAAAACATGGGTTATACCCTACTTGACCTAAACTGGAGGCATCATCACTGGGAATTAGACATTATTGCAGCAAATGCTAACACACTTCATTTTGTGGAAGTAAAAACAAGAACCAGCCTGCTTTTTGGCTACCCGGAGGAGCATATTTCTAGAAAAAAAATGAGGCACTTAAAAAATGCAGCTTGCCATTACCACTACCTACACCCAAGCTACAAAAATATTCAGTTTGATGTGATATCCGTAATGATAGAACCTGGAAATGAACCGTCACTTTATTTTATGGAGGATGTTTACTTCTAATGCGTTACTAATAACGCTCCATCATTTTTTCAACCATCTTAAAGGTGGCCGGGCAATATGAAATATTTTGCTTGTGCACGTGTAAATATTCTACAAACTTTTTCTTTTTAAGGTGCGGAAACCCTGCACAATCGGCGGGTCTAACCTCATAAATAGCACACATGTTGGTAGACAAATTTAAAAACTGACAAGGTTGAGATACATTGACCCAGTCTTTGTCTTTGGCGTCATACTCAAGCCATTTTTCTTTAAATTCTTTAGGTGTAATGGAAAAATGAGCAGCAATACGCTTTGTATCTGCAGCTGTAAATGTAGGACTCATACTTTTACAGCAATTGGCACAACTTAAACAGTCCACTTCTTTCCAAACTTCCGCATCAATAACAGGTGCATTTTTATCTAAATCTTTAGGGGGCTTACGACCAATTTTTGATAAGAAACTTTTAAATGATTTTTCGTGTTTTTTTGCCTTCTGTTTAAACGACTTAAGATTCACCTGCATGAGTTGTCTTTACTTTTAATAAATTTGGTGTCGCAATATCGGTTAGCTTACCTTCATTTCCAAATTAACTGGTAAAGACGACGCCTAAATTAAGTGCCCATGTGGGAAGCCTATAAAAAAGGATACAAAGCCTACTTAAGATTGGAGAAATCTTTAAGTGACCATTCGGTGGAAGCCTACCTGCATGATGTCACTAAACTTACACAATACCTGCTCTCTGTTAATCAAGAAAAAAATCCTGCAGCCCTTACCCTCAAAGACTTACAGGCTTTTGTAAAATGGATTGGTGAACTAGGCATGGGCGCTACTACTCAGGCGCGCATTATTTCTGGCATCAGAAGTTTTTATAAATACCTCTTAACAGAACAGCTAATTACCATTGACCCGTCTACCCTACTAGAAGCGCCAAAAACAAGACGCAAATTACCTGACACACTTAGCTTTGAAGAAATAGAATTACTTATTGGCGCTATAGATTTATCGAGTCCAGAAGGAACCAGAAATAAGGCCATTTTAGAAACCATGTATAGTTGCGGACTACGCGTAAGTGAACTGGTAGGGCTCAAAATTTCCTGCCTCTACCTAGACATTGGCTTTATTAGGGTTATTGGTAAAGGCGATAAAGAAAGACTAGTGCCCATTGGATCCGATGCCATCAAGTGCATTAAAATATACAAAGAAACGGTTAGATCCCATCAAAGCGTTTCAGAAAAAAACCAAGATATTTTGTTTTTAAATAGACGTGGCAATGCACTTAGCCGGGTGATGATATTTTACATCATAAAAAGCCTAGCCACTGCAGCTGGTATCACAAAAGTCATTTCGCCGCATACGTTTAGGCATAGTTTTGCCACCCATTTGGTGGAAGGTGGAGCCGATTTAAGAGCCGTTCAAGAAATGTTGGGTCACGAGAGCATTACCACCACCGAAATATACACCCACCTCAACCGCGACTTTTTAAGAGATACTTTACAACAGTTTCATCCTGCATTTAAAAAATAGTATTAGGTTTGCTATTCTAAAAACATAAATTTTTACCTATGAAAAAAATACTCTTCATCGTAGCAGCTTTTGTTACAACTTTTGCAAGCGCTCAAATTAAAATGCCACAGGCAAGTACCACGCAAAAAATCAACCAAGATTTTGGCATGGGTGCTATCGAACTTACCTATTCTCGTCCTAACATTAAGGGTCGTACAGTTTTAAAAGAAAAAAGTGAATTAGCGCCTCTTGGTAGCATGTGGCGCCTTGGTGCAAACGCAGCCACTAAAATTAAATTTACAGACAAAGTGACTATTGGTGGTACCGAGTTAGAAGCCGGCACTTATGTTATTTATGCAGTTCCTGGTAAAGATATGTGGGATGTTATTTTTAATAAAGGCCTTAACAATTGGGGAACAGATGGCTACAAAGAAGCTGAAGATGTAGTACATGTAAAAGTAAAAGCAGAAAAAGCTGCAAACTTTGCAGAATCTTTTACCATGCAAATTATCAATGTAGCTGCAGAAACCTGTGAACTTCACATGACATGGGGAAGCGTTCAAGTTGCAGTTCCTATTAGCACCAATATCAAAGACCGTGTTCGAGCACAAATAGAAAAAGCTTTAGCAGCAGATAACATTCAGGCCAACACATACAATACAGCTGCTAATTTTTATTACGAATTTGACAAAGACTACACCAAAGCGCTTGTAAACATTACCAAAGCAGTTGAAGCAAGTAAAGATGCATACTGGATGGTTTTATTAAAAGCTAGAATCGAAAAAGCACTTGGCGATAAAGTAAGCGCTAAAGCAAGTGCAGAAAAATGTATTGAGATGGCTACTGGCAAAAATGCAGACTATGTAACATTTGCAAATGAACTGATCAAAAATTTATAATTATTTTTGCGTAAAAAATCGCAACAACCTAATAATAAAAAAGGCCCGCTAAAAAAATGGCGGGCCTTTTTATATACCAAAAATTATTTTTTCTCTGCCATATCAGGAATCGCTTCTACCTTGTAAGCACCTGCATCTAGCTTGGCTTTTGTTTCAGTAAATGCAATTAAAGTTTCCTGGATATCAGCATCGGTGTGCGCTGCTGTTGGAATTAAGCGGTAAATAATATGTCCCTTAGGAATAACTGGGTAAATAACAATAGAACAAAATATTTTATAATTCTCTCTTAAGTCCATTACCATGGCAGTCGCTTCTTCTACGCCACCAATCATATAAACTGGTGTTACCGGTGTGTCTGTTTTTCCAATATCAAAACCACGCTCTTTTAAACCTGCTTGTAATTTTAATGCATTGCTCCATAACTTTTCTTTAAGTTCTGGCATGGTGCGTAACATTTCTAGACGTTTTAGATTACCAATCACAAGTGGCATTGGCAAACTCTTCGCAAATATTTGCGAACGAATATTGTAACGAATAAAATCGATGATCGCTTTATCACCAGCTAAAAATGCACCAATAGATGCCATTGATTTTGCAAACGTAGAAAAGTATAAATCGATATCATCTTGACAACCCTGCGCTTCGCCGGCACCTGCACCTGTTTTACCAAGTGTACCAAAACCGTGTGCATCATCTACAAGTAATCTAAATGAATATTTATTTTTTAGTGCTGCAATTTCTTTTAGTTTTCCCTGATCACCTGCCATACCAAACACACCTTCAGTGATTACTAAAATACCACCTGCCTTTTGCTTTTCAATAAGCGCCGTTGCACGTTGCATTTGTTTTTCAAAATCTTCTAAGTCATTGTGCTTGAATACATATCGGTGTCCTGGGTGTAAACGAAGGCCATCAATAATACATGCATGACTTTCTGCATCGTACACGATGATATCATGTCTGCCGCAAATAGCATCAATGGTACTCATGATACCTTGGTAACCAAAGTTCATTAAAATAGAATCTTGTTTAAAAACAAACGAAGCAAGTTCACTTTCTAGTTGCTCGTGCTGATCGGTGTTACCACTCATCATACGTGCACCCATTGGAGAAGCTAAGCCGTATGCTGCTGCAGCGTCGGCATCTGCTTTTCTAATTTCAGGATGATTGGCTAAACCTAAATAGTTATTTAAGCTCCATACAATCATGTCTTTGCCTCTAAATTTCATTCTACTACCTATTTCACCTTCTAACTTAGGGAAAGCAAAATAGCCATGTGCTCTTTCTCTGTGCTGACCTAGTGGTCCAGCGTTCTTAAGGAGTTTCTCAAAGATGTCTGCCATATATTATCATTATTTCTTTGGTAATCAATAAAAATTGATGCAAAATTAATCTATTTATGCACTCAATTAGTCTTGGATTTATGCACCATTGTGTACCTTAGTCGTTGAAATATGTTAAAAACGCATTGTAATACCCCATTTTTTATGAAAAAGCACATGATTGTATGCCTTTTAGGCCTGTTTTTAGTATCTGCTAGCACAGCTGTTAGCGCTCAAAAAACAACGACACCAGCAGCACAAAAAGGGAGTTTAGCGCCTTCAGTGGCCAGACCTAAGCTTGTTGTAGGTATTGTAGTGGATCAAATGCGCTGGGATTATTTAGTGCGTTTTAGGCCTCTATTTAAAGCAAATGGTGGATTAACCAGGTTATTAAGCCAGGGTTATTCTTGCGAAAATAACTTTATACCCTACACCCCAACGGTAACTGCTTGTGGTCACACCTGTGCATATACAGGATCAGTTCCGGCCATTCATGGCATTACAGGTAACGCCTGGTGGGACAATCAACTCATGCGAAATGTGTATTGCAGTGAAGACAAAACCGTAAAAGGCGTTGGCAGTAAAACAGATGCGGATGGTCAAATGAGCCCGCGCAATATGCTTACCACCACCATTGGTGACGAGTTAAGACTTGCTACTAATTTTAAAAGTAAAGTGGTAGGTATTGCCATTAAAGATAGAGGCGCTATTTTACCCGCAGGCCATAGCGCAACAGGTGCTTATTGGTATGAAGGTGCTTCTGGTAATTTTATTACAAGCACGTATTACACCAATCAATTACCTAATTGGGTGAATGAATTTAACAATAGAAAAGTTGTTGATTCATTATACAAACTCGGATGGAATACCGTGTTACCAACTGCTACTTACGCCGATTATGCAACAGCAGATCAAAAAGAGTATGAAGGCAAACCATTTGGCAAAGATGCATTAGGATTCCCTTATGATTTATCAAAATATATTGGAAAAGATTACGGTAAAATTTCTTCTACGCCACACGGAAATACACTAACTACAGAGATGGCTAAAGCAGCTGTAATTGCAGAAAAATTAGGACAGTCAGGTAACACAGATATGCTTGCCATCAGTTATTCTTCTCCAGATTATATAGGACATTCTTTTGGACCTAACTCATGGGAAAATGTAGACGATTATGTTAGACTTGACGAAGAATTAGGTAAGTTTTTTGCTTTTCTAGATGCACAAGTTGGAAGCGGACAGTACACCGTTTTTTTAACCGCAGACCACGCTGTAGCGCATGTTCCAGGCTTTATGACTGAAAATAAATTACCGGGTGGTACCGTTAATGATGCAGGTATTCAAAAGGAAATGAATGCACAATTAAAAGCAAAATATGGTATCGAAAATTTAGTAGTTAGCATGTATAATTACCAAGTACATTTAAACCACAACAAATTAGATTCTGCAAAAATTGATGACGCGCCCATTAAAAAATGGATTGCCGATTACATGAAAAAAAATGAAGCAGTTGCCAATGCATTTCCTACATCAGAAATCATGACAACGCCGATCAATAAAACACTTCGTGAAATGCTCGCCAATGGTTTTTATCCACGCAGAAGTGGCGATGTTCAAATCATATTTAAACCTGGCTATATAGATGGTGGTAACACCGGCACTACACATGGATTATGGTATCCGTACGATGCGCATATTCCTTTGTTATGGTATGGTTACGGTATCAATAAAGGAAGCTCGCACAAAGAAACCTACATGACGGATATTGCAGTAACACTTGCTGCACTTTTAAAAGTACAAATGCCAAATGGTGCGGTAGGAAAAGTAATTGAAGAAGTAATTAAGAAATAAATTGCTCATGCAGTGCAAGCACTTGTGGAATTACAAGTGACGTTTCATTGTTATCAATAACAAAATTGCAGCGTTTCATTTTTTCGGTGTCATCCAATTGATGTTGCATGCGGCCAAGTACCTCTTCACGCAAAACATGGTCTCTTTGCATAACCCTTGCTATGCGCAGCTCAACTGGCGCTGTTACACCAATAATATAGTCGAGACCCTCATGTGTTCCTGCTTCAAAAAGTAAAGCTGCTTCTTTAATAATATAGGGCCTGTCCGTAAAACCGAAAGCCCATTTTTCCATCGCAGCAATGGTAGCAGGATGCACCAGTGCATTTAGTTTTGCAAGCTGCTCCGAGTTATTAAAAACAAGGGTTGCTAAATATTTTCTATCTAGCAACCCGTTCTTGTATGTTTCAGATCCAAATGCGGAAATCACTTGTTCGCGCAAAAAGAGATCCGTATTTAATATATTTTTTGCAGTGGCATCGGCGTCAAACACAGGTACACCAAGTACTTTAAAGATACTTGCTACCGTAGATTTACCGGCACCAATGCCTCCTGTTAAACCAATTTTAAGCATTTGCTGCTTTAGCAATCGCTAAAGTCCATTCCATGCTAATAGAAGACTTTTCAATTTTAAGGTAGCTACCAGGGTTAACTTCTAATTGAAGCGTTCCGTCTTCATTGATTTTATTAATAGAACCATGAATACCAGCGATAGTAACAATACGATCACCTTTTTGCATGTTATCAATAAATTTCTTTTGGTCTTTTGCTTTTTTAGCTTGTGGTCGAATCATAAATAACCAGAAAACTAAAATAATGGCACCCATCATTACTAATTGTACCATACCGCCACCACCTTGTTGTGGATTACCTGCTAACAATACTAAACTTAAACTGTTCATCTCTATTTTTTTTTGTTATTTGAAGCATTAAAATTAACCTTTTGAATCTTACCAGACTCGGTTAATTCTTTATGAATATTATCTAAAATCCCGTTTACAAATTGACCACTCTGCGCTGTGCTGTAATCCTTTGCTAAATCAATATACTCATTAATGGTTACTTTGGTAGGTATGGTTTCAAAAAATAACAATTCACAAACACCCATACGCATCAAAATCATATCCAGAATGGCGATACGCTCAGCATCCCAGTTTTTTAATTTAGGCTTAATTAAATCGGCGGCTACCTCTTTTTTGTCGATGGTTGTTTCGAGTAAGCTTTGCGCAAACTGCCATTTTTCGGTACCAACCATTTCGAGTATGTTAACCCCAGCCGGTTTTTGAATATAGTTTAATACCAGCTGTTCCATCATATCCGCATCATCGTCCCAGTTATGAAACACTTCTTCGATATGCTCTATAAATGCCTCATTAGGAAGCATCAGGTTGGTAAAAATAAATTTGATGATCTCTTTTTCCTTGCCCTTGTCTCTAGCATCACTTGCCGTATACAACTGATAAATATCGGACTCCGTTAGGGCGTCAAAGGTTTTTTTAAGAAGGTCTTTTGAAATGGTATGATGGGGCTTAAATACCTCTATTGCCTCTTTAAAAGTTTCACTTTCAATGATTTCCCATAATAGTGAGTTTCCTGCAATTTTGATATTTACGTTTAAATCTTCGTTGGAAGGAAGGTTACGGGCCGCACGGTTAAAAGCACTGGTTTCGGCGTAACGGGCAACTTCTGTGATGTAATAAAGGAGGTAAACGAATAGCTCATTACTCAGATCAAGCTGTTTTTTGAGCACTTGTACCGGGTTTGGCAACTTGGCTCCTACTTCGGCAGTTTCTATTATATATAGTAACTGCATCACTTTCACTCGAATATTTCTTCTACTTATCATCTGGTAAGAACTTATTTGGGAGGGCAAATGTAGAAAGAAATTGCCCAAAAACCACCTAAAAATGAAAATTTGACACTTGTAAACCAAAACTTACTGCATCTTTGCTGCCCGTTCTGACAGGCTTTCGCCAATTTAGGTAGGTTACCAGGGTAAACCCTGAAATTTTGACCTAGCAAACCAGTTGGCATAATAATAGATGAATAGGTACTGTTCTGGTTAACGATATACGTTTAGGAACAGATTTTTTAACTCAAACATTAAAAAACAAATACGGTATGGCTAAGAAATTAAGCGTAACGCCTTTACACGACAGAGTAATTGTAAAGGCTGCTGCTGCAGAAGAAAAAACTGCTGGCGGAATCATTATCCCTGACACAGCTAAAGAAAAACCACAACGTGGCGTAGTAGTTGCTGTTGGCACTGGTAAAAAAGATGAACCAATGACTGTTAAAGTTGGTGACAATGTACTTTATGGCAAATATGCTGGTACAGAAATCCAAATCGAAGGTCAAGACTTATTGATCATGCGTGAAAGTGATTTACTCGCAATCGTATAATATTCATTCGTAAAATTAAATTGTTATATACATGGCAAAGCAAATTTTCTTCGATATCGAAGCAAGAAATAAAATGAAAAAAGGCGTTGACACTTTAGCCAACGCAGTTAAAGTAACCCTAGGACCAAAAGGTCGTAATGTGGTTATTGAAAAAAAGTTTGGTGCACCAGCTGTTACTAAAGATGGTGTGACTGTAGCAAAAGAAATTGAACTAGAAGACGCTATCGAAAACATGGGCGCTCAAATGGTTAAAGAAGTAGCTAGCAAAACTGCAGATATTGCAGGTGATGGTACAACTACAGCAACTGTTTTAGCACAAGCCATTATTTCGGAAGGTTTAAAAAACGTAGCAGCTGGCGCTAATCCAATGGATTTAAAGCGTGGTATTGATAAGGCTGTTGCTAAAGTTATCGAAAACTTAAGAGCACAATCTCAAGCGGTTGGTAACGATTCTAAAAAAATTGAACAAGTTGCAACCATCTCTGCAAATAGTGATAGCGAAATTGGTAAGTTAATTGCTACTGCTATGGCTAAAGTAGGTAAAGAAGGTGTAATCACTGTTGAAGAAGCAAAAGGTACTGACACAACTGTAGATGTTGTAGAAGGTATGCAATTTGATCGTGGATATATTTCTCCATACTTCGTTACAAACAGCGAAAAAATGGAAGTAGAAATTCAAAATCCATACATCTTAATTTATGACAAAAAGATTTCTGCAATGAAAGACATTCTTCATATTTTGGAGAAAGTAGCTCAAAGCGGTCGTCCTTTAGTAATCATTGCAGAAGATTTAGAAGGTGAAGCACTTGCAACACTTGTGGTAAATAAATTACGTGGTACCATTAAAGTGGCTGCTGTTAAAGCACCAGGTTTTGGTGATCGTCGTAAAGAAATGTTAACTGACATTGCGATCTTAACTGCTGGTACTGTTATCAGTGAAGAGCAAGGATTTAAATTAGAAAATGCAGACCTTACTTATTTAGGTCAAGCATCTTCTATTACCATTGACAAAGACAATACAGTTATTGTTGGCGGTAAAGGTAAAAAATCGGATATCACTTCTCGTGTTAATCAAATCAAAGCACAAATCGAAAACACAACTTCAGACTACGATCGTGAGAAATTACAAGAGCGTTTGGCTAAATTAAGTGGTGGTGTTGCGGTACTATATGTAGGTGCTGCTACCGAAGTTGAAATGAAAGAAAAGAAAGACCGCGTAGACGATGCGCTTCACGCAACGAGAGCTGCTGTTGAAGAAGGTATTGTACCTGGTGGTGGTGTTGCTTATATCCGTGCAGTAGAAAGTTTAGAAAAACTAAAAGGTGCCAACGAAGATGAAGCAACAGGTATTCAAATCGTTAAAAGAGCCATCGAAGAACCACTTCGTCAAATCGTTATCAATAGCGGTATTGAAGGTTCTATTGTAGTTCAAAAAATTAAAGAAGGCAAGGGTGACTTTGGTTTCAATGCACGCACTGAGGTTTACGAAAACCTATTTAAAGCGGGTGTAATTGATCCAACTAAAGTAACACGTGTTGCATTAGAAAATGCTGCATCTATCGCTGCTATGTTGTTAACAACAGAGTGTGTGATTGCAGACAAACCAAAACCTGAAGCAGCTGGCGGCCATTCTCATGGTGCTCCTGATATGGGTGGAATGGGTTACTAATACAATAACCTTACTACATAAAAAGTCTCGCATCTATTATGGGTGCGAGACTTTTTTTATGAAAAACATTTTTGAAGTGCTTCTGAAAATGAGTGTGGTGCATATCCAAGCATGCTAACCGCTTTATCAATTTTTAATCCAGAACGTTGTGCTCTTTTAACCGGTTCTGGAAATGTACTTGCTGTTACGGGCTCAATTAAACCTAACGGAAGGTTCAAATGTTTGGCAACTGCCACCGCCATATCATATGGCGATACAATATCTTTTCCTGCCAAATGAAAAGTACCAGGTACTTTTTCATTTATAATTTTTTGAATACCCCAGCATAGATCGCCAATATACGTGGGTGTTCGGGCCTGATCGGTTACTACTTTTATGGGCTCCACATTTTTTAATTTACCAGCTACCCACTGGATAAAACTGGGCCGCAGGTTTTCCCAAACGGGGCCGTACATAAAAACGGGTCTTACAATAGTAGTTTTTATGGTTGCCGCATTAATGAGTGCTTCGGCCTCCAACTTAGATGCACCATACAAATTAAGTGGCGCAGGAGCATCATCCTCGGCGTGTGGGCCACCCTCGCCAAAAATAAAATCGGTACTGAGATATACAAAATGCTGGGTGCCCAGTTTTGTGGCTGCCTCCAATAAATGCCCAGTTGCCTCAATATTGTTGGCTGAACAAAGACTAGGGTTAGCGGCACAATCGTCTGGTTTACTCATAGCTGCAGTGTGAATAACTGCGTCAGGCCTTGTTAAATCAAACAAATTTTCAACATTACTAACGTCTGTTAGCTCAATATTATAATAAGTTAAATTATTATATGTAGGCAATCGAGACTCATTTCGGGAGGTCGCAATCACCTCAAACCCTTTATTAACAAGGGTTTTAACCAAATGCTGTCCAGTAAAACCATTGGCGCCGGTAACGAGTACTTTCATAGTACAAGTTTACACATTTTTAATGCTCTGTTTATCAAATTGTAAAAACGGTTTCAAATGCTTATTTTCGTACCTCGTCTTCGTTAGACACACCCATTTACAACTGAGGCCCAGTTTGAAAAGGCCAACAATAAAGCAGATAAGATGTCTACTAAAAAAGTAACAAAAATTGGCGTACTAACTTCTGGCGGGGATGCCCCTGGCATGAACGCAGCCATTAGAGCTGTTGTAAGAACCGCTATCTACCATGGCATTGAAGTGTATGGTATTGTGAGAGGTTACAATGGTATGGTGGAAGGAGATATTTTTCAGATGGATTCAAAATCGGTAGCCAATATTATACAGCGTGGTGGAACCATTTTAAAAACAGCCCGCAGTGCTGCTTTTTTTGAAGAAGAAGGACGTAAAAAAGCCTACGACAATCTTAAAAAATTTGGCATTGACGGACTCGTAATTATTGGAGGAGATGGTAGTTTTAAAGGTGCCCAAAAATTTAGCAACGAATTTGATATTCCTTGTATTGGAATACCTGGAACGATTGACAAAGATATAGCTGGTTCCGATTTTACCATTGGATTTGATACCGCTGTAAATACGGCCGTTGAAGCAATTGATAAAATTAGAGATACCGCCGATGCGCACGACCGCTTATTTGTGGTGGAAGTAATGGGTAGAGATGCTGGTTACATTGCACTTCATAGTGGTATTGCTACTGGTGCCGAAAACATTTTAATTCCGGAAACCAAAACAGATATTGAAGAACTCATTGCTTCATTAACCGAAAAAGAAAAGCGCAAAAAATTAGTAAACCTAGTGGTAGTGGCAGAAGGTGATGAACTTGGTGGTGCCAATGAAATTGGAGCGATCATGAAAACCCGTTTGCCCAATGCAGATATCAGAATTTGTATTTTAGGACATATCCAACGTGGTGGTGCACCAAGTTGTTTAGACCGTTTAATAGCGAGCCGTATGGGCTTCCATGCTGTTGAATGTTTAATGGAAGGTCGTAACAATGTAATGGTAGGTATTGTAAACAATAAAGTACATTATACCCCACTTGACAACGCCGTTAAAGCAAAACAAAAAATATCTCAAGACTGGTTTAAGATTGTAAAAATATTAGCTAGCTAAAAAACCATTTAAGCAAAAAGCAATTTAAGTAAGAAAAGATTATGTCAAAAAATTTAGAGAAATACCTACACAGAAACATGGATAAGCAAGCAGGTCTTGCACACATGGATCACCGCACAAAAATTGTTGCAACCGTAGGTCCAGCTTGCGATTCATACGATCAGTTATTAGCACTTGTAAAAGCAGGTGTGAACGTATTTCGTTTAAACTTTTCACATGGTAGTCACGAAGACAAAAAAAATATCATTGAAAACATTCGTAAAATTAATAAAACAGAACCTTACAATATTGCCATTTTAGGTGACTTACAAGGACCTAAATTAAGAGTAGGTGAAATTGAAAACAATGCACTAGATGCAAAAGTTGGAGAGGTACTTACCTTTACCAACGAAAAATGTATTGGTACCCACGAAAAAATTTATGTCTCCTACCCTAACCTTGCTGGTGATGTAGTGATTGGCAATACCATCATGATTGATGATGGAAAAATCGAAGTAAAAGTTTTATCGGTAGAAGCCAATGGCGACGTTAAAGTAACCGTAACACTTGGTGGTATTATCTCTTCAAAAAAAGGATTGAATTTACCAGACACAAAAATTTCTTTACCAGCCTTAACTGAAAAAGATATCATTGATCTAGACTTCATGATCAAAGAAGAATTAGACTGGGTAGCGTTAAGCTTTGTAAAAAGAGTTGCCGATATTGAAATGCTTAGAGGTATTTTAGATGCGAACAAAAGCAAGTCTAAAATCATTGCAAAAATTGAAATGCCTGAAGCCCTTACCAATATCAGAGAAATCATTTTAGCTTCTGATGGTATTATGGTGGCACGTGGAGATTTGGGAGTTGAACTTCCTGTTGAACGTATTCCGTTAATTCAAAAAGAACTGATTAGAAAATGTATCCATAGAGGTAAACCGGTCATTGTTGCTACTCAAATGATGGAGAGCATGATTGACCGTGTTAAGCCTAATAGAAGTGAAATTACAGACGTTGCAAATGCGGTTCTAGAAGGTGCCGATGCAGTAATGCTTAGTGGTGAAACTGCTGCTGGTAACCACCCAGCACTTGTAGTTGAAACCATGTGTAAAATTATCAAAGAAGTTGAAAAAACAGAATACCGTTATAACCGCTCTTCAGATTTAAAACCTCAGCCACAATCTCCATCATTTTACAGTGACGCTATTTGTTATAATGCATGTAAAATTTCGGAAGATGTAAATGCACATGCACTTGTTGGCATGACACAAAGCGGCTACACTGGTTTTATGCTTAGTAGCTTTAGACCTTCTTCTCCACTATTTATTTTTACCAAAGAAAGATCACTAGTAAATCAATTAAGTTTAAGCTGGGGCGTTCGTGCATTTTACTACGCCGAAGAAGAAAGTTTAGATAATATTGTTACTGACCAAATTGGCATTTTGAAAGCGCGTGGATTTGTAAAAGAAGGTGATGTGGTGGTAAATACGGGCAGTACCCCAATTGCAGAACACCTACCTACAAACGTAATTAAGCTCACAACAGTCAAATAATGACAAAATATTAATATTAATACCTAAAAGATTCCTCTAAACGGGGAATCTTTTTTATTTTAGAGAATCAAAATTAGCGTACCCTATGAAAAAATTAATTACCGCTTGTTCGCTCTTCATGTGCTTGCTAGCCAATGCACAAGAAATAAGCATTATCCCACAGCCTACTAGTTTAACTAAAAAAGATGGCTCGTTTGATATTTCTGCGAAAACAACGCTTCAAATTAAAAGTGCAGGTCAACAAAAAGCCGCGAACTTTTTTAATAAATTTTTGGAAGAATTTTATGGCTTTCAATTAAAAGTTACAGTTGGTTCTGGTGCAAAAAATGCTATTAGTTTAGTAAATAATAATTCAAAAGCTCCGAAGGGCACCTATACATTAGAATCTTCAAATAACGGTGTTGTTATTATTGGCGCCAACGAAGAAGGTGTTTTTTATGGTGTGCAATCTTTAATACAATTATTACCGATTCAAAAATCTGCCAGTTTAAACATACCAGCTGTAAGCGTTCAAGATCAACCAAGATTTGTTTATAGAGGTATGCACCTAGATGAAGGGCGTCACTTTTTTGGTATGGACTTTGTAAAAAAATACATCGACTTTATAGCCATGTATAAATTAAATACCTTTCACTGGCATTTAACCGAAGACCAAGGCTGGAGAATTGAAATTAAAAAATATCCAAAATTAACAACCGTGGGTGGTTACCGTAACGCTAACATTATTGGCCGTTACCCAGGTAAAGGAAGTAACAATACCAAGTATGGTGGATTTTACACCCAAGCTCAAATCAAAGAAATTGTAAAATACGCAGCGGATAGATTTGTAACCATCATTCCTGAAATAGAAATGCCAGGTCATGCAAGTGCGGCTATTGCTGCATATCCGGAGCTTAGTTGTTTTCCAAACGAATCTACACCAGCCATTCCTACCATGCATAGTGCTGCAACACTTGAGGCTTTAAAAAAGCCAGGCACTAAAATTGTACAAGAAACTTGGGGCGTATTTGATGATGTATTTACCCCTACCGAAAATACTTTTACTTTTTTACAAAACGTTTTAGATGAAGTGATGGCCTTATT
The DNA here is from genome assembly GCA_041173245.1 of Bacteroidota bacterium. Lineage (GTDB taxonomy): Bacteria > Bacteroidota > Bacteroidia > Chitinophagales > Chitinophagaceae > Sediminibacterium. Next base: position 18,181 of record JBEDIY010000028.1, read on the forward strand.
CCCTTCTACTTATATTCATATTGGTGGAGATGAGTGTCCTAAAGAATCTTGGAAAAGATCTGAATTTTGTCAAAAATTAATTAAAGAAAAAGGCTTAAAAGATGAGCACGGCTTACAAAGTTATTTTATTGGCCGCATAGAAAAATATTTAAACAGCAAGGGTCGCCAAATTATTGGATGGGACGAAATTTTAGAAGGTGGCCTCGCTCCTAACGCAACGGTAATGAGCTGGCGTGGTGAAAAAGGTGGTATCGAAGCTGCTAAAGAAAAACACAACGTTATTATGACCCCAGGTGGATGGATGTATTTTGACCACCAACAAAATAAAAAAGAAGATTCTGTTACCATTGGCGGATACACCACCATTCAAAAAGTATACAGCTACGATCCACTTCCTAAAGAAATGGATCCTGCCGATTACAAATATGTTTTAGGTGCACAAGCCAATGTTTGGACAGAATACATGAACAATACCGCTAAAGCAGAGTACATGGTATTTCCGCGTATGAGTGCATTAAGTGAAGTTCTTTGGAGCAATAAAGAAAATAAAAGCTGGCCTAGTTTTGAAAAGAAATTATTACATGAATTTAAGCGTTACGATAATTTTAAAATCAATTATAGCAAAGCTTATTTTAATCCAGAAAACAACTAGTTTTTATAGCAATAACGAAAAGACATGATAGACGCATTTGAAAAAGTCCCAGTCCAAATTTTTCCTTCACCAAAAGAAGGATCTGCATTTGTTGCACAAGAAATTGCTACACTAATAAAAGCAAAAGCTGCAAAAAATGAAAACTGTGTACTTGGTTTAGCTACTGGCTCTACCCCTATTAAATTATACCAAGAGCTAGTAAGACTGCACAAAGAAGAAGGACTCAGCTTTAAAAATGTGATCACTTTTAATTTAGATGAATATTTTCCAATAGAGCCTGATGCACCACAAAGCTATTGGAGCTTTATGCACAAGCATTTATTTAACCACATCGATATAGATCCAAAAAATATCCATATCCCAAGTGGTAAATGGCCTAAAGATGATATTAAAAAATATTGCGCAGAGTATGACGCTGCTATTGTTCATGCTGGCGGTATCGATTTACAAATTTTAGGTATTGGTGGTAATGGCCATATTGGCTTTAACGAACCAGGTTCTAGTATCATTTCAAAAACCAGGCTTGTAAACCTTGCCAACAATACAAGACTTGCCAACGCGTACGAATTTTCACACTTATCAAAAGTGCCTCGCCTTGCTGTTACCATGGGTATTGGTACCATCATGCAATCGAAGCGCATTTTATTAATGGCCTTTGGTAACAAAGGTGAAATTATTACGAAAGCTACCGAAGGTGATGTAACTGAGCAGGTGCCTGCGAGTATTTTACAAGAACATGCTAATTGTACTTTTATTATAGACACCCCCGTTTCTGAATCACTAACGCGCATTAAATCGCCGTGGTTAACAGGCAACTGTGTTTGGGATAAAAAATTAATGAAGCGCGCCGTTATTGAGCTTTCATTAAAATTAGACAAAGAAGTATTAAGCCTTACTGCTAAAGATTACAACGAAAACGGTTTAGCCGATTTACTCGTAGAAAAAAACGACGCCTACGAAATTAACTTAGAGGTCTTTTATATGCTTAGAGATAGCTTAACGGGCTGGCCTGCAGGAAAACCCAACGCGGTTATTCCGGCACATCCTGAAAGAAGCAATCCGTATCCAAAAAAGTGTTTGATATTTTCACCACACCCCGATGATGATATCATTAGTATGGGCGGTACGTTTATGCGTTTACATGAACAAGGCAACGAAGTGCATGTGGCCTATCAAACCAGTGGTAACATTGCGGTATCCGATGAATTTGTAACTCGCTTTTTAGATTTTGCCGTTGGTTTTGAAGACCTATTTGGCATCGATAATAAAAAGAGTCAAGAAATTTTACAAGCAGCGCGCAACTACATTGCCACCAAACAAAAAGGCGGATTGGATTCTCTAGAAATTAGAGCTATTAAGGGACTTATTAGACAGTGTGAAGCCAAAGCTACTTGTAGGTATGTGGGTTTAAAAGAAAATCAATACCATTTTCAAAACATACCTTTTTACGAAACAGGTAAAATAGAAAAGAATCCAATGGGTGAAGACGATGTGCTTCAGACCATGGAACTACTTCGAAAAATTCAACCACATCAAATTTATTGTGCTGGTGATTTAGCCGATCCGCACGGTACCCATAAAGTATGCTTAGATGTTGTATTTGAAAGCATGCACCGTTTAAAAGCCGCTGGTGATGCCTGGGTTAAAGATTGTTGGGTTTGGCTTTACAAAGGTGCATGGCAAGAATGGGATATTGCAGATATTGAAATGGCCATTCCTATGAGTCCTGACCAAGTTATTAAAAAACGTTTTGGCATATTTATACATCAATCACAAAAAGACAGTGTTCCTTTTCAGGGATCGGATATGCGCGAGTTTTGGCAGAGAGCAGAAACCAGAAATGCCAATACCGCTCAATTGTATGCAGCACTTGGTCAAACTAAATATGCAGCGATAGAGGCGTTTGTAAGGTGGCATTATTAAACCAAGCTATGGAGCATCAAAACGCTACTAGCATTTTGTCTTGGAATGAGGCATGGGCTATACGTTCCTTTAAAATAAAAACGATTGTTGCGCTTACCTTGGTCGCTATTATTTTATTCATACTCCCTACTTTTTTTGCTTTTATAGAAAAAAGAGAAGGCATGGTGTTACAGGACTTTGTGCTTGATGTCATTCCGGCAATGGATGTTTCAGTGCCTACTTTTGTAATTATTTGGAGCATGGTACTCTTGATTTTTTACAGAATCTATCAAAGCCCAATGCTATTTTTAGTAATTGCATATGGTTTTATTTTAATGTGTTTGTGCCGAATACTAACCATTTCTATTTTCCCACTAAACCCGCCTCCTGGCCTCATTGAGCTAAAAGACCCCATTGCCAATATTGTCTATGGTGGAAAGGGCGTTTTTATTACAAAAGACCTGTTTTATTCGGGTCATACGGGAAATATATTCCTATTTTACTTGTGTTTACAGGCTAAATGGGACAAAATATTCGCTTTAACCGCCTCTTTTTTGGTGGGTATATTGGTGATGGTTCAGCACATTCATTACAGTATAGATGTAATTGCCGCCTTTATTTTTACGTATTTCATCTATTTAGCAGCCAAAAAAGTGGCTTTTTTTTAATGTATTGACTATCTTTATAGGTTGATAGTCTTTTGACTGTTAACAATTTAATAATAATTCCTTAACATTAAAGTCATACTTATAGATGAATACAGTAAGCATGAAAATCTGGGACAGCCGCTTTGAACTAGGAGATGCTGTTAGTGAAGAGCAACTGGCCTTTTTTAAGGATCACGGTGTAATTGTTTTTAGAAACTTTTTACAAAATAAACAAGTAGTAACATACATAGCGGAGCAACAAAGATTAGAAGCAAAGTGGCTCGCAGAAAAAAAAGAAAAAGTAAATGGCATTCCTTTAAAATTTGGTAAAGATGATAAAGGCAACACCACCATCCAGCGCTTATGTTTTAGCTCTCTTCATAGTGAGCCCTTACAACAATTATTAGCTGATCAACGACTACAAGCATTAACTGCGTTTTTACACCCGTATGATGGCCGTATTGCAGAAAATGAAAAAGACGGTCTTGTTATCAATAATTACATCAACACCCCAAATAGTACGTTTACCCAAATGGGTTGGCACACCGATAGTCCCCGCGATTTATTTATGGGTCAAAAAATTATGCCCATGCTTAACGTTGGTATTCATTTAGACACTTGCCCTTTTGACAATGGTGGTTTAAGGATCATTCCGGGAACCCATACACAGGGCATGTTTAAACTACTCTTTGGTAAAAAATATTTCTTAGACAACAACGATGACCCCCGCGAGGTTGGTTTTAATATCAACGCAGGCGATTTATCGGTACATGATGGACGTTTATGGCACCGTGTTAAACAATCTCCTAACTTTGGTGAAGCAAGTAGACGACGTGTCATGTATGTTCCAATCGTTACTGGAAGATATCAGCCAAAAGACGAAAATAGTAAAACGCCTTTCTACCACAGGTTTACAGCTAAGGTTCACCACTAATATTTCAATTATGATGCCATTTGCATTAATTACTGGCGGAAGCAAAGGCATCGGTAAATGTATTGCCACCGAACTTGCTGCGCGGAATTACAATTTGTTACTTGTGGCAAGAGATGTTTCATTGTTAAGCGCGCATGCATCTTATGTATCAGAAAAATATGGTATTGAAGCGCATTACCTCGCTTTAGATTTAAGCCAAACAGGTGCAACACAAGTATTAATGGATTGGATTATTTCCAATAATTATAATGTAGGTGTTCTCGTCAACAACGCGGGTTATGGACTTAGTGGCCCTTTTACAAAATATAGCGCCAACGATCACCTTGAAATGATGCGTGTAAATATGGAAGTGCCTGTTGCATTAACTTCTGCACTACTGCCCATGCTTACACGCAACAGTCCATCTTATATTTTAAATATCGCGAGTTCTGCAGCCTACCAAGCGGTACCTGGCTTATCGGCGTATGCGGCTTCTAAAGCCTTTATTTTAAACTTTAGTAGAGGCCTCAGACATGAACTCAAAAACACCGGCGTATACGTTACAGCCGTTAGTCCGGGATCAACCGACACGAACTTTGCCAACAGAGCCGATGTAGGCCCAAAAGCGCTTAAAACAGCCGAGAAAGTGAATATGACACCAGAAGCAGTGGCTAAAATTGCCGTTACTGCATTATTTAACAAAAAACCCGAAGTAATTACCGGCTTTATTAATAAACTAGGTGCCTTTTTTGTATGGTTATTGCCTAAAAAACTTGCAGAATCAATCGCTGCTGGCCTTTATGGCCTATAAATTTGAATAAAAAAGCATTCCTTTTTTGAAGTTAAACTTTTAGAGATTATATTTGCAACCCTTTAGGGTAATGGCTGCGTAGCTCAACTGAATAGAGTACCTCACTACGGATGAGGGGGTTTTAGGTTTGAATCCTAACGCGGTCACAAAGCCTCACAGAAATGTGAGGCTTTTTTTATGCAGGTATCCAATGGCGCCTGCACGAAGTGCAGGCCATGGCTATGAGCGCGTCGATGCGGCAGGCATAAGTAAGCGCGTAATGGCCATTGGCCGGACGCGTTAGCGTCAAGGCGCCATATGCTCAATTAAAAAGTGCTTCAATAAAAAACATCACATAGCATGAGGCTTTGGGTAAGCCCACTACGACAGGAACGAGCGAACGAAGTGAGCGAGAATCCTATCGTAGTAGCGTCAAGGCGCCATATATTAAATTATACAGCACTTAAAAAAATCCATCACTTGATTGCGAGGCTTTTGGTAAGCCCACTACGACAGGAACGAGCGAACGAAGTGAGCGAGAATCCTATTCATTGCTTTTCCCTTACATTCACCCAAATTCATCCTCAACAAGCAAACATGAAAAACGAGAAAGACCTTATTGCAAGAAGTGGCAACACTTGTGAGCTTTGTAAATCAACCACCAACTTAACTGTTTACGAAGTACCTACAAACAATGAGGAAGGACTTCTCCTATGCGCAAAATGTACAGCGCAACTCAATAAAAAAGAAGCACTTGATAGTGCGCACTGGGCTTGTTTAAACGAAGCGATGTGGAGTGAAATTCCAGCGGTACAAGTAGTTAGCTGGCGTTTATTAAATAGACTAAAAGACCAAAGCTGGGCAGCAGATGCAATTGACATGATGTATTTTGATGACGATACCATGGCTTGGGCAAAATCTTCGGGCGATCATGAAAATGATGGCAGTGTAGAATTACACAAAGATAGCAATGGCATGGTATTACAAGATGGCGATACAGTGGTGCTCACAAAATCACTAGATGTAAAAGGATCTACCCTGAATGCTAAATTAGGTACTGTTGTAAAAAATATTAGACTGGTAGCAGATAACACCGAACAAATTGAAGGAAAAATAGAAGGACAAATGATTGTGATACTAACCAAGTATTTAAGAAAGGGCTAATTAAAAATACAGCCAACTACCACTTAATTTACCGTTACTGAGTGATATAGCGGGAGCAGGCAGTTTAACAAAATTTAAAAAAGTAAGTACACCCCTCACCCATTTTTTATTTGTTTTAATGCGTTCAAAATCTACATCGATAGACAAATAATATTGGCGACTTCGTTGTAAGTCGGGACGTGCATATGTATAACTAGCAGCTTGGTTATTTACGGTCCATTTATTTTCGTAACCACCAAAAGCGTTATCTATTCCATAGCCTGCTGCAATGTTTAACCATTTAGGCACTTTTACCTCGGGCCAAATACTTTTTATATTGGCACTTAACCAAATGGTTTGTGCATTGTAATCTTTTAAAAACCTTTCAGGTAATGACTTTCCAAAATAATTATTAGCACGTGCTTGTAACATGGGGTCTGCATAATTTGTATAATGCGCACTATATTTTAAACGAAATTTTTGTTCCTTCCATTTGAGCTGTTGTGCACTCCACAATAAAACACCCGCTGTATTTGCAGATACATCATACCAACTCCATCCCCAATTTTTTGAAAACCCATCCATTGTTTCAATAATAGTTAAATAAGAAAGGCTTGTTAAGGCAGATAGCACCACCGCTTTTTTTTCTGGCATACCAGTCCATGCCCATCCTTTATGACTTATACGTGCAAGATTATAACTAGAATAAACGTGTCCTACTTTATCCATTTGAAGCCACTCTTTACCGTCGTTGTAAAATTGAAAACGACTTCTTGGATAGTTGGCATACCATGCTTTGTTAAGCGATATAAATGATGCACCATAGGTTCCTCCAAAAATAGAGGCTACTAACTTCACTCTTTTTGCCTTTGTTACTGAATCGATAGCTGTTTGCTCCTGCGCAGTAACCTCAGAAAACAACATCAACCAAACCAGAATTAGCAATAAATAACGCATACTATATTTTAAAAGCCTAAATTTAGTGCGAAATTAATTACCCGCATGAAAATTGAGCTTTGGTCTGTTGGCAAACCCCATGAATTATATGCTAAAATGGGCATAGAAGACTTTTCAAAGCGCATCAATAATTACTATCCGGCCAGCTGGCATATTATTAGCCCACCTAAAAATGCGGGAAGCTTATCAGAAGCCGCATTAAAAAAGGCAGAAGCAACAACGATACTACAACAATTAGACACCTCCGATTATTTGGTTTTACTTGACGAGAGGGGACAAACTTTTACGTCTCCCAAGCTTGCTAATTTTATGCAACAAAGAGCCAACGAGAGCACCCGTAAAATTGTTTTTTTAATTGGCGGCGCTTTTGGGGTTGATGAAACTGTTTTTACGAGGGCTAACTTTTGCTGGAGTTTGTCGCCCCTTGTATTTCCGCACATGCTAGTAAGGCTCATTTTAGCAGAACAGGTATACCGTGCTTGCACCATTTTAAGAAACGAAAAATACCACCACAATTAATTTATGTATACCATAACCCTCACCCTATTAGTAATCACAATTGCGCTTTCCCTATTTGGCTTTGCCAATAAAAAAGTAATCAACGATTTTATTTTTTATCCACCCGCAATCAATAGAGACAATGAGTGGTGGCGTTTTATAACCAATGGTTTTATTCACGCCGACCTTGGGCATTTGGCTTTTAACATGATTTCGTTTTACATGTTTGGTGATTTTGTAGAAAAATATTTTATAGTACTCTTTAATGAAAAAGGTAAGGCCCTTTATTTAGCCATGTATCTAACAGCACTTGTTGTTTGCCTCATTCCTACCTATATCATGCAGCGTAACAATAAGCAGTACAGAAGCCTTGGCGCCTCCGGCGCCGTATCGGCGGTGGTATTTGCTGGCGTGTTTTTAGAACCTACCATAAAAATTGGACTCTTTATTATTCCACCCATCATACCCGGTTTTATTTTTGGACCCCTTTATTTACTCATGACCATTTACATGTCTAAAAGAGGTGGCGATAATATCAACCACTCGGCACACTTTTGGGGCTCTGTTTGGGGTATTGGATTTTTAATTATTGCATGCAAAATATTCCCAGGCTTTGATCCCATCCAAAATTTTATAAGTCAGGTATCTGCTTATTTGCATTTATAAAATTATAGGCAAAAAACTACACTTTACTGCAGCAGTTGATGCTGGCGTTATTTTAAAACGGTTGTCAATACGGTAACCTACAACCCATGCAATTCGGTTATCTGATACAAGTACCCACACTTTTTCTTTAGCCGTTTTAGAAAGCTTGAGGTCAATAAAAAATTTACTGAGCTTCTTTTTCTTTTGCATGCCTAATGGATAAAAATAATCACCGGTTCCTGCGGGTCTTAAAATAAGTGGAAACTGCAAAACAGCAGCATCCAACATGCAGGTATTATTATCAGAAACAGGGGGCACCTGAGCCGCAGAAGTTTGTAACTGAAGTGTTCCACCCGGATAATGAACAGATGCATCATTCTGTTCCACCACTACCACACTCGTATTGATTGCTGTCTCAAGCGGCGCTAAAATCATCCAGTTTCTATTTTTAATTAAGCGGTGTGTAGGCGAAATCAATACCGCACCATTGTGTGCACTTAACATTTTGATAGCCTCTGGAATTTGAGCAGCGGTAAAACCAAAAGGGTACAGCATTTCAAAAGTAATGGTATCTAGTGGCTTTGCTTTTTGCCACATGAGTACTGGAATATGAATTTCATGGCCATTAATAAATTGAAGCTTACTTACAATTTTTTGCATGGCTCCTTTATATACTTCCGATACTTCGCGTAAATGCTTAATGGTATGTAAAATATTTTGTTCCCACTGCGGATATAATTCCTGCACAGCTGGTAATACCTGATGTCTAAAAAAATTACGGGTATATTTATCACTAGCATTTGAACTATCTTCTACAAATGCGATGCCGGCCTCAGTTGCGTAATCGATTATTTCTTGCTTTTGAAAAACGAGTAATGGGCGCAGTAAACGCTCTTTTACTTTATAGGGCTCAATGCCAGTTAAACCAGCAATACCAGTACCTCTGCAAAAATGCATGAATACGGTTTCAATATTATCATTGGCATGATGCGCCGTAATTACAATGGTATTAAATGTTGCAAACCATGTATAACGCAAATCTCTAGCCGCTTCTTGAATAGATATTTTGTTTTCAGTAGCATAGGAGTTCGTATCAAAATGCTTACAAGAAAAAGGGACATCTAATGTAACTGCTAATTTTTTTACAAAGGCTTCATCTCTATCACTCTCCGCTCCTCGTAATTTAAAATTACAATGCGCAATTTCAAAATTAATACCAGCACCTTTTAACAAATATGCAAGTACCACACTATCGGCACCCCCACTTACTGCAAGCACAAAATGGCCATCCGCACTAAATTGAGGAAAAGTTTGAGCCCAGTGTTTATTAAACCTTGCTTGAAAGTGCATATGCTATGCTCCTTTTTTTACTTCTTTTGCCCAAGTATCTTTTAAACCTACGGTTCTATTAAATACAAGTTTTGTTGGCGTACTATCTTTGTCGGCACAAAAATATCCTTTGCGTAAAAATTGAAACCCTACACCCATACTATCTTGTAATAGTGCAGGCTCTGCGTATGCATGCGGCACCACCGTTAAAGATTCTTTGTTGATATAATCTTTAAAATCACCTTCGGCACCCGCAACATCTTCGACATTGAATAAACGGTCGTACAAACGAACTTCGGCAGGTATCGCATGTGCTGCACTTACCCAGTGTAGTGTTCCTTTAACGTGAATGCCAGACGTATCTGACCCACTCTTGCTTTCAGGAATATAACTGCAATGAAGTTCTGTCACATTTCCATCTGCATCTTTTACAAAATTGTCGCACTTAATAATATAAGCACTTTTTAATCGCACCATTTGACCAGGCGCCAGTCTAAAATATTTTTTAGACGGCTCTTCCATAAAGTCGTCACGCTCTACAAAAATTTCTTTGCTAAACGGCACTTCACGTAAACCACCGTTTGGATCTTCGGGATTATTTTCTGAAGTTAGTATTTCACCCTCGCCGGTATAGTTGGTAATAATTACTTTTAATGGATCAAACACCACCATGCGGCGCACGGCTGATTTATTTAAATCTTCACGCACACAAAATTCAAGTAAACTAATATCAATTAAGTTATCACGTTTTGCAATACCTATACGGTCACAAAACTCTCTGATAGCCGCTGCAGGGTAACCTCTTCTGCGCATTCCAGAAATAGTAGACATGCGTGGATCATCCCAACCCGTTACATGATTTTCTTGTACCAGTTGTAATAATTTACGCTTACTCATCACTGTATAGGTCATGTTTAAACGCGCAAACTCGTATTGTTTAGAAGAGAAAATCGATAATTTTTCAATAAACCAATTATACAATTCTCTATGCGGAATAAATTCGAGCGTACACACCGAGTGCGTTATATTTTCGATGGCATCACTTTGTCCGTGTGCAAAATCGTACATCGGATAAATGCACCATTTGTTACCGGTGCGGTGATGGTGTGCATGTTTGATTCGGTAAATGATAGGATCACGCATATGCATGTTACTACTTGCTAAATCAATTTTAGCACGTAACACTTTTTCGCCATCGGCATATTTACCAAGGCGCATATCTTCAAAAAGTTGCAAATTTTCGGCTACAGTTCTGCTCCTAAAAGTATTTGCAGTACCGGCTTGTGTAGGGGTTCCTTTTTGCGATGCAATTTCATCGCTGCTACTATCGTCTACATAGGCAAGGTCCATTTCAATTAAACGAACTGCAAATCCATGTATTTGATCAAAATAGTTAGAAGCATATAATTCTTCGGCCCAATGAAAGCCAAGCCACTTCACATCGTTTTTAATACTCTCTACATATTCCGTTTCTTCAGTCACCGGATTGGTATCATCAAAACGTAAATTGGTAGTGCCGCCATATTTTTTAGCCAAGCCAAAATTCAAACAAATGCTTTTAGCGTGACCAATATGTAAATAGCCATTAGGCTCTGGAGGAAAACGCGTAACAATAGACTGGTATTTGCCAGCTGCTAAATCTGCCTCTACAATTTCTTCAATAAAATTTAAGCTCTGTTCTTCAGACATGTATCAGTTTTTACACTGCAAAGTTACGCTAAAATAGGTGCTATAAGGCGTATGACGCTATAATTTGGGTAGCTGTAACCATATCAGGGTGCATGAGCCTATCTGCGGCCACAAAAGACACCTGCTCACGTAATGTAGCCACTAATTTTTCGATAGGTTCGGAGCTTTTTGCAGGTCTCCTAAATTCAAGTGCTTGAGCCGCGCTTAATAATTCTATGGCCAATACTTTTTCTACATTATTGATAACACGAAGACATTTTGTTGCCGCGTTGGCACCCATACTTACATGGTCTTCCTGGTTATTAGAGGACGAAATACTATCCACCGAAGCTGGTGTACAAAGTTGTTTGTTTTCACTAACAATACCTGCTGCCGTGTACTGTGGAATCATAAATCCAGAATGCAGCCCGGGATCTTTCACTAAAAATAAAGGAAGATCACGCTGACCACTTAACAACTGATAGGTTCTACGCTCCGAAATATTGGCCAATTCACTCATCGCAATGGCTAAATAATCGAGTGACATTGCAAGCGGTTGTCCGTGAAAATTTCCGCCACTCACAATTAAATCTTCGTCTGGGAAAATATTTGGATTATCCGTTACCGAATTTATTTCACGCATAAAAATATCAAGCACATGATTAAATGCGCCAATGGTGGCACCATGTACTTGAGGTATACATCTAAACGAATACGGATCCTGAATTTGTTTACCGGCAGAAGCTGCAATACTACTACCAGCTAAATATTCGCGCATTTTTTTAGCCGTAAGCACCTGACCTTCATGTGCCCGAATGCTATGAATTTGTGGGCTTAGCGGCTCTGTGGTACAATTAAAAGCATCAAATGAAAGTGCAGCAACCAAATGTGCCATTTCAATTAAATGCTCGGCTTTTTGTAAACAGTACATACCATAAGCACTCATAAATTGAGTACCATTGATAAGCGCTAATCCTTCTTTACTTTGAAGTTTAATGGGGCTCCAATGATAGCGCTCCATAATAGAATCGGTTTGATGTTTAATGCCATCAATGGTTACTTCACCAAGCCCTAAAAGGGGTAAACTTAAATGGCTTAGTGGCGACAAATCACCAGAAGCCCCCAGTGATCCCTGGGTAAAAATAACAGGCAGTACCCTATTATTATACATTTCCAACAAACGTTTTACGGTATCAATTTGAACCCCACTATGTCCATAACTCAACGACTTAATTTTAAGCATGAGCATGAGCTTAACAATGGACTCCGGCACCTGCTCGCCTAATCCACAAGCATGTGAAACAATTAAATTATACTGAAGCTGTTCAATTTGAGAATCGTCAATAGTAATATTTTGTAAGAAGCCAAAACCCGTATTAATACCGTAATAATTTTTATCTTTCTGGGCCATTTTCTGGTCCAAATAAACACGACAAGCAGTTATTTTATCATGCGCATCAAATGTAATAGACACATCCTGATCATGTGCTAAAAGGTTTTTAACCTGGCTAAAATGAAGCCATTTATGGTCTAATGGCAGGTAATTATAACTCACGAATAAGTGTTTGATGCAAAGTAAAGACTTTTAGAAAAACGAGGCTAACTAATTAGGAAGTAGCCTTATTTGATCGAATTGTTTTGAAATTATGGCCATTTTTTCTTTATTTTGCGCCACTCTAAAGAGGACCGGTAGCTCAGCTGGATAGAGCAACTGCCTTCTAAGCAGTAGGTCATTGGTTCGAATCCAATCCGGTTCACAAAGCCCCAAACACCTATTTTTGGGGCTTTTTCATGCCATTTCCTTCCCATTTGCCATTTATTTTCCCGACATTTACAAGGTATGTTAACCGCCCGTACCTACTTATTTTTGAGTTGTTTATCTCTATTTATTGGGGTATTTGAGGTATTGGGCCAAGGATGTCCTCCAAATATTGGCTTTGAAACCGGGAATTTAGGCAGCTGGGATGCTTTTGATGGATCTATTGCCCGTTCCAATGGAGCACTAAATATGACACTTGGAAGCCCACAAGATGGCAAACATACCATCATTACCAATTTTCCGGGCACCACTGCCAAAGACTATTATGGCGGCTTCCCTACTAGCTGTCCAAATGGCAGCGGCTATTCATTAAAACTAGGTAACGACCAAACCCAAGCAGAAGCCCAGGGTGTGTCTTACACGTTTACAGTCCCCTCCACCGAAGGTGATTATAGTATTATTTACAACTATGCTGTTGTATTTGAAAATCCTGCAGGTCATCAAGATTGGGAGCAACCAAAATTTATGGTCAAAGTTTTTAACGTTACTGATAATAAATATGAAACCTGCGGTGCTTTTGAGTTTATTTCGGCCCCCAACTTACCGGGCTTTAAAGAATCAACCGTAAAAAAAACGGTGTTTTACAAAGAGTGGGCACCTATTACTTTAAAACTTCCCGGATATCAGGGCAAAACCTTAAGGCTTGAATTTACAACCAACGATTGTTCGAGAGGTGGTCATTTTGGGTATGCATATTTAGATGTTAATGACAACTGCACAACACCCGTTACAGGTAATGTTTTTTGTACCAATATTACTGGACTCAATCTTACAGCACCTTACGGCTTTGCAGATTATAAATGGTATACCGATGATTTTTCAAAACTACTTGGTAATGAAGTAGTGCTTACCATTACACCAGCACCTCCACCGAAAACCAGATTAGCACTCGTCATTACACCCTACCCCAATCAAGGTTGTTTAGATACATTATATACTACCATTGTAAAATCGTTGGACCCCTATGTTTTTAAATTAGCAGACAGCCTAGTCGCATGTCAAAACATAGGTGCCAATGTTACAGATAGCATTGTTACTGCAGGTAGTAGTCCTGGATTAAAATTAAGTTACTTTAACAGCCCTACTAATGGCGATTTTGTTGCTTCTCCAAAATCCATTAGCAAATCAGGTTTAATTTATGTAAAAGCAACCAATAGCGCTGGCTGTGCAGATACAAAGCCTCTATCTGTAATCATACACCCCAATCCTACTATTGTAGTAAAGCAACCCGCTGCTGCATGTATTCCAGAAACAATAAATATTACAGATACGGCATACACTAATGGCAATGACCCCAATTTAAAATATACGTATTGGCAAGATGCACTTGCAAAAACACCGGTCGTTAACCCTACAAAAATTGCACAAACAGGCAGTTATTTTGTATTAGGCACGAGCCAATTTGGGTGTAGTAATATTGTTCCTATGAATACCCGTATAAGTGCAGTTCCAACAACTGTAGTTAGCAATTATACAGCCTGCGGAAGTATTCCTTTAGACAGTATTAGCCCAACAAAAGGTAGTGATCCACTTGCAAGTGTTAGTTATTTTTATGATAGTCTTACCACTAAATCGATGTTGAATAACAACCGCTTTGATGGTACAACAAATTATTTCATAAAATTTACGGCACCAGCAGGATGTACTGTTGTTAAAAAAGCGAGTGTAACCATTAATAATTATCCAAATTTTTTAGTTACACAACCAGCACCTGTAAAAATTCCAGTAACAATTGATCTTACAACTATTCCCCCGCCATCAAATAATTGGGTGTATAGTTATTGGCAAGACTCATTATGTACTGCTACATTATTACAACCAAAGAGAATTGTAGCGAGTGGAAAATATTTTATTAAGGCTACCACACCTATAGGGTGCGCGCTAGTCCAAACAATCAATGCTACTGTTAATGACGCAGATATTATTCCACCCAATGCGTTTTCACCAAATAGTGATGGCATCAATGATACCTGGAGCATTCCCTTACTAGACTATTACCCTAATTGTACGGTTAATATATTTAACAGAACCGGACAACAAGTATTTGGCTCTAGCGGGTATGGAAAAAACTGGGACGGCAAATCAAAAAATCAAACAACATTACCATTGGGAGTATATTATTACGTCATTAAATTATCAGGTAAACACCAAGCTTTTGCCGGCAGTGTTAGTATTTTATACTAAATCATTATGGAAGTAAAAATTGAAGCCTCTTGGAAAGAAGTGTTGAGTAAAGAATTTAAATCAACATACTTTTTGCAAACAGCGGCACATATAAAAACAGAACTAGCAACTGGTGTAAAAATATTCCCAGCAGGTAGTCATATTTTTAATGCATTCAACCAAACACCATTTAATGAGGTTAAAGTGGTTATACTTGGTCAAGACCCTTACCACGGAAGTGGTCAAGCCATGGGACTCAGCTTTTCTGTACCGGAAGGCGTAAAACCACCACCATCTCTTGTTAATATTTTTAAAGAATTAAAATCTGATATTGGATTACCCATACCTACAAGTGGAGATCTAACACACTGGGCTAAACAAGGTGTGCTTTTATTAAATGCCGTACTTACGGTTCGAGAAAACGACCCCGCTAGTCATGCAAAAATTGGATGGATGCACTTTACAGACGCAGTTATCAAGAAATTATCAGATGAAAAAAAAGGGATTGTATTTTTATTGTGGGGGAAATTTGCAGAACAAAAACAAATACTAATTGACGAAACAAAACATTTTGTTTTAAAAGCAGCGCACCCATCGCCATTTAGTGCAGACAAAGGTTTTTTTGGTTGTAAACATTTTAGTAAAACAAATGAACTACTTGCAAAGCAAGGACTTCAAGTAATTGACTGGCATATTTAATTAAAAAAATGAGCGAAACGATACATAAAATACCAACCATTAAATTCATTGCTGGGAGAATTCTGGCAGTATGGGCGATCATCATTTTCATTTGCACTATGTTTGTAGCTGTCTTTTTTTTAATCCCATGCTTTTTTTTAGCGGAACCACATGTAGCTATACTGCACAGAAAAGTTACACAAATTTGGATGCGTTTTTTCTTATTTTTTATTGGATGTCGCATTAAAATTAAGGGCGCCGATAATTTTGTGAGGGGTGAAAACTATGTGGTGGTATGCAACCACAACTCACTGATGGACGTTCCGGTGAGCACACCCTTTATGCCAAGGGCCAATAAAACAATTGCTAAAGTAAGTTTTTCTAAAGTTCCCGTTTTTGGATGGGTGTATAAGTTTGGTAGCGTTTTAGTAGATCGTAGAAGTGACCAAAGCCGGAGACAAAGTTATGAAGAGATGAAGGCAATTTTAGCGGTTGGACTTGATATGCTCATATATCCAGAAGGCACTAGAAACAGAACCGGAGACCCACTCAAAAGTTTTTATGATGGTGCATTTAAACTAGCCGTAGATACACAAAAACGTATCATACCTACCATTCTATTTAACACAAAAAACATATTACCTCCTAGCCCTAGCTTTTGTTTAATGCCCGGTAAAATTGAAATGCATTTTTTGCCACCTGTAGATGTTGCAGGTAAAACAAGTAAGGAAGTAAAGGAAGAAGTGTTTGAACTCATGTGGAACTATTACGCCAAGCACCAGCAGTTATTAGAAGGTAGAATTTGAGAATACCCTACTTCGATTAATTTTTAAATCACGCAAGATTCCTGATTTAGGATTCACGGTAATATTAAAGGATCTAAAAATACCAACCGGCATTACATTAATAGACATTTGCCAGCAGTGCATTTCGCGAGATATAAACATACTAAATTGCTGAAGCCCTCCCATTGATACGTCGTAATATCCGGTACCACCCACTTTCCATTTTTCGGTTAAACTAAAATCACCATTAAAGTTTAAACTTGAAAAAGTTCTTGTCTCAAAGCCACTATAATCTGGCTTAAGCTGCCTGTTAAACGATAATGAATAAGAGAAAGATAATGTCCAAGGAATATTAAAATCTGTAAACTCAGCAGGATTGGATTTTGCAAATTGTAACTGCCTTTGTTGTTCATCGGGTGTTAAAAAAGGATCAATTGGTATGGCTCTGTCTTTTTCTGTTTTCCCATCTTTAGACTTGCTTGAAAAAGAAGTAGAAATAGCAACACTACCACTTGTAATACGTCCAAATTTGAAGGCACCTGGATCAAAAGCATAGGTTTTTAAACGGTAACCCATTTTATCAATATCGTAAGGATCTAGTGTGGCACTTGCATTGATATTCACTTTTTCAAAAAGTGTACTCCTTGCATATAAATTAAAAGTTCCTAACTTAAAACTATCAGCAAGCATATTATAGGAAGAAGAAATACCAAAACCTTCTATGAGTTTTACTTTTTTGTCCTTGGCAGTAGAGTCCGATTTGTCACGCACTTTCATTTCCAATAAATTATCTATGCCAAATCCTATACCACCAAAACGTCCTTCCGAAAAAGAACCAACAACACCACCTTCATATTGTGAAAACCGATACCTTCTGCCTGTTGTATCAATTTGTGTACTATAATGGTATGCAGCCGCCATATCAGGTTGATAATTTACAGAAACGGTAGGTCTAATTTCATGGCGAATCCCTTTGATATTGCTGTTTTTGCCAAAAGTATAGGTACCAAAAATTCGGGTGGCCGCACTAATACCAAAACTCATTTGACGTGCAGTATAGAGTCCTTTGTATTTAACGGTATCCACTTTTTTATTGGCCGTATTCCAACTCCTAATAAAGCGTTGACCATACCAGCGCTCTTCGTAAGAGATACTAGGGCTAATGGTTACAGGCCCAAGTGCCGGTAGCGACATGGATATTGGAATATTATGAACTGCACCCCACTGCGCAGTATCTAAGAGTCTTTTGAAATTAAAAGCTGTATCATAAAAAGACAATTGGTTTTGCACGTTACCACTATATCCTATACCAATTTTTTCGTACCACTTTCCGGAACCTATTTGCTCTTTGGATTGAAAAGGATATAATGTTACCACGTTAAAGTTTACGGTTGGAAGTTGTAAATTAACGAGGCGTAAATTATTGTTTTGGTTGTGGTTGGCATTAACCGATAAATTGTATTTACCTCTCCAATCTTTAGAATAACTTATGGAAGAACTTAATTGGTTCTGAAAGTTTTGCATCGGGTTGTTAAGCAGCAATCTATTAAACCTGGAGCTACCAAAATTTACATTGGCAGAAAAACTACTACCGGGTCTTGCTCTATTATCCCTGCTATGACTCCAATTGAGCATAAAGGATTTATTTTGGTTAAACTCTTCACCAGTGCCGCCAAACCTGTTTAAACTCTTAGTATTTTGAAATGTAAGGTTAAAGCCACCCGTAAATGCATAGCGCTTGATGTATTTAGAATTCAGGTTTACATTCCAGCCACCATAAGAATAAATATTGGTCCTTGTAGTAAAATCTAGATAGTCGTTAATGACTTTATAATAACCGAGACCTTCGAGGCCCAATCCAAAATCTTCAGACGCTGTAAATGCAGGTGCCAAAATTCCCGAATGCCTACCTCTATTTAAAGGGAAAATACCAAATGGAATACCAACGGGCATGGGAACGCCTTCAAATTCCGGAAACGTAGGGCCAGAAATACCCAATTTGTTATTGATGATTTTCATCCGGCCCGTTCTAAAGGCAAAGTGAGGAGTATCTAAATTACAGGTTGTAAAACGTGCTTTTTTTGCGTACACCACGCTATCATTCATTTTTTTAAGGCTTAGGGCATTCACAAAAATTTCACCTTCCTGAAAAAAAGTGTTTTTGGTTAGACCCTTGGACGTTTCCATATTAAATGAAATGGTATCACTAATCGATTTCATTTCACCCTGGATAAAAACGGGTTTACTATCTAATTTACCACTAGAATCGGTACTTCCATAGGCTTTTACCATTTTGGATTGCTGGTTATACCTAATCGTTGCAGCCTCAATTTTAAGATCCTGGTAGTTGGTTTTAGCCTTTCCGTACAACAAAAACTCCCTTGTATCGACAATTAATATCCCCGAATCAGCGGCATTATAGTCGATGGGGGCATCTATAGAATCTTTTGATAATTTAAGGGTATCGGTGATGTTAATGAGAGAATCGGTCTTTTTGACAAGTGTATCTGCCTTATTTACGAGGGTATCGCTAAAAAAAGGAACATTTTGCCTTAAAAAGGCACTTGATTCCCACTGAAATGTTAATAAAAGCAAAACTATACCCATTACAATAGCGGGTAAGGTTTTTACGTTAATTTTACGTCGTTTGCTTCTATTCACTAGGCAAAAATAGTGTATGAAAGGTGTAAAATGACTTATATCTAAAATCCTTTAACGAATTGATATGAAGATAAAAAGAATAGCTGCCCTTGTAGGTTCAATTTTTTTGAGTTTTCAAGCATTTACTGCACCTCATCCAACACCCGGTTTAACGCCAAGCAAACCTGCAGCCCCTATTCAAAAACAAGCCCTCAAAAGGATCATTATTGATGCTGGACACGGTGGTGGAGACATTGGAGCTAGAGGCAGGTATTCTACCGAAAAAGACATATCACTGGCGATTTCCTTAAAACTAGAAGCACAATTAAAGCAAGCCCTCCCTGATGTTGAAATATTAATGACCCGTAAAACAGATGTCTTTAATTCAGTAATCGAAAAGGCCGATATCGCTAACCGCTTAAAAGGTGATTTGTTTATTTGTATACACGTGAATTGGGCGGGATCAAGAACCATAAAAGAAGTGGTAGGCTATAAAACAATTACTGTGAAAGGTAAAAAAGGTAAGAAAGTAAAAAAACAAGTGCCTCAATATAAAATCACGCGTTTGCCAAGCACTGCCATAGGCACCGAAACTTTTATTTTTGGTGTTGACAAATCTGATGAACGCGTAGCTGCCGCTGGTGAAAGTGTGGATGAATACCTAGATAGCGTTTCTCTGAAAATATTAGAAGCCCGCAAACAAACAAACGCCAACGACCCTACTAAACAAATGCTAGCGAGCATTATGGCCCAGCAATACTTTCAGCGCAGTGCCAAATTGGCCTTAACCATTGAGGAGGAATTTCAAAAATTAGGGCGCGTTAGTAGACAAGCCCAACAGCGAAAAAAAGGCATTTGGGTATTACAAGCTG
This sequence comes from Bacteroidota bacterium, assembly GCA_041173245.1. Classification (GTDB taxonomy): domain Bacteria; phylum Bacteroidota; class Bacteroidia; order Chitinophagales; family Chitinophagaceae; genus Sediminibacterium. The sequence continues at coordinate 38,282 of JBEDIY010000028.1, forward strand.
TTAGCATGCCAGCAGTACTTGTAGAAACTGGCTTTATATCAAACCCCGACGAAGAAGACTACCTTAATAGTGAGTTAGGTCAATTAGAAATATGCGACGTAATTACTAAATCTGTTCGGATTTATAAAAAATCATTAGAGAATCAGATAGGCGTAGGCGGTCAATAAACCTTAATTTTGTTACATGAAAATTTCGAACGAATCAAAAGTTGGAGCACTTACCGCTATATCTATCACGGTTCTAATTCTAGGCTTTAATTTTTTGAAGGGAAAGACATTATTTAAAACAGGCAATTACATTTTTGCCAAATACCAAGACACCAAAGGGCTCATGGTTTCTAACCCGGTATATGTAAATGGTTTTCAAGTGGGCAGTGTTATTGATATCGAAAACACAGATTACAACTTGCATTCTATTTTGGTTACCGTTAAACTCAACGAGAGCTATAAAATTCCTACCAATTCGGTGGCAAGCATTAAAGACAATCCACTAGGCACTCCTAGCATTGTTATAAAACTTGGCGATAATTCAAGTTTCTTAAAACCTCAGGATACCATTGCAACCAGAAATGCGATTGGCCTTTTTGATGATGCCATGAACAAATTGGAGCCCGTAACCGATCAAATTAAAGTAACGGTTCAATCACTTGATAGTGTCTTAAAAAACATCAATCGTATTTTTGACCCAAATACTAAAAATAATTTACAAGAGGCCATTGCCAACATTAATACAACAACAACTAGCTTAATTGTTTCTGCAGCAGCTATTGAATCAATGCTTGATAAACAGTCTGGTGCCATCACTAGCTCAGTGAACAATATCAATAGTGTTACTAAAAACTTAGCAGACCACAATAAAGAAGTAGCAGCTACCCTTTCTAATTTAGAAAAAACAACCAATAAATTAGCAGCCGCAGATATCAGCGGTACTATTGGCAATTTAAAAACAGCTATCGATAATTTAAATGTGCTTGTTAAAAAAGCGGCAAGTGATGAAGGAAGTTTAGGTAAACTGATAAACGATAAAACTTTATACAATAACTTAAACAATAGTTTAAAGAGTGCTAATACATTACTAGACGACTTACGTGTACATCCAAAAAGGTATGTACAGTTTTCGGTTTTTGGTAAAAAAGATAAAAGCAGCCCACTTCAAGCGCCCATTATTGATTCTGCTAGTTCTAATAAACAATAATGGTATTTTTAGTTAAACGATACTTTACAATCTGCTGCTTACTGCTAGCCTCAATCGCCTATGCGCAACCTAAAAAAAATGTATCCGCCCCGTCTACAAAAGACACAACCAAACCAAAAATTATTACACAGAAAAACTTCCTGTATATTTTAGCAGCAGATAAACAGTACTTACAAAAATCAGATACGAACCAACTAGTTTCATATGCTGGACATGTAAAAGTAAAACAGGGAAATACACTTTTTTATGCCGACAGCGCAATCATCAACCCTGTTTTAAATACACTAGAATCATTTGGTAATGTGCATATCAATGACGCAGATAGTATTCATATTTATGCACAGTACCTGCGTTATATGGGTATTGATAAAAAAGCGTTGCTTACCAAAAAAGTAAGATTAACAGACAAAAAAAGCACCCTCACCACCGAAAACCTTACCTACGATGTAAACCTTAAACTAGGCACTTACTTATATGGCGGCAAAGTGGTGAATAAAAAAACAACCCTTACAAGTACGGAAGGAAATTACTACGGAGATACCAAGGATATTTATTTTTATAAAAATGTGTTGCTCCTACAACCAGATGGTACTATCAAAACGGATAGCCTGCAGTACAATACCACCACCGAAGTTTCTACGTTTATTAGCCCTACTGTTATAAAAGATAAAAATGGTTTAACCATTAAAACGCGTGAAGGCTTTTATGATATTAAAAAGAAGATTGCCAATTTATACAAGCGCTCCATTATAGAAGATTCTACTTTTAGCATTACCGCCGACGAAATTGCCATTGATAGCCTTAATGGACTCAGTGAATTTAGAGGTAACGCCGTTTACAGAAGCAAAGACAAAGAACAGGGTTTTGATATGATTGCCAATAACATCAAAACCAATAACAAAAGGAGCACTATTATGGCAACTCAAATACCACTCCTTATTATTAAGCAAGGAAGCGATAGTATTTTTATTACTGCAGACACTTTGTTTTCTGGACGTGTTATAGACTTACTAAAAACAAAAAAGATTCCGAATGTAAGGCCTGTGCCATTAGATACAAGTATTAAAAAAGAAATTACCAAAGCAATCATTAAAGATACAGTTAAAGCAGTAATAGCAAAATCAACAATTAAAAAAGGAAATTCTAAAAATAGTATCGATTCTATAAAAATAAAATCTGAGCCAACAGTAGATAGTACTTTAAAATATTTTGAAGCCTATAAAAACGTAAAAATATTTTCCGACTCATTACAAGCCGTTGGCGATAGTTTGTTTTTTTCGGGTCAAGACTCTGTATTTAGATTATTTGACAATCCCATATTATGGGCACAAGAAAACCAAATTAGCGGAGATACTATTTATTTATTTTTGAAAAATAAAAAGCCCGAGCGCTTGTACGTTTTTGAAAACGCATTAAGCATTAGTAAAGTAGATAGTAGCAACTATTTTAACCAAGTAAGAGGCAATAGCATCAATGCTTTATTTGATAGCACTGGGCAAGTACATTTTTTAACGGCCAAAGGCAGTGCCGAAAATATTTATTATGCGCAGGACGAACAAAAGCGTTTTGTAGGCGTCAATAAAAACAGCTCCGATCTTATAGAAATTATTTTTGTAGAAGGCAAACCCAAACGCGTAAAATTTATCAATAACCTAGAAGGCGGTCTCCTTCCCATGCGCGGTAAAACCAATCATGATGAGCTGAAACTGAAAAGCTTTAATTGGCAAGACAAAATAAGGCCAAAAAGCAAGTTTGATATACTAATAGGAAACTAGAACAGCGTTTAGCTTACTGAATTACAAATTGTGCTGCACAATAAACACAAGTGCGCCAACCAGATAACCAATCAACGCAATCCAACTAATGCGTTTTAAGTACCAGAAAAAATCA
>JBEDIY010000029.1:0-7280 GCA_041173245.1 Bacteroidota bacterium
AAAGGTAAGAGTCAAGTTTACGTTTGATCCGCTTTTATAATCCCCATTGGCTGTCGTTGAAGTAACGGACAAAATACTTGGGAGTGTTAAATCCCTAACGATTAAAGCGTTGCTTGCTGCCGATACATTACCTGCTGCATCTTCTACATATACCTTGTACTCTCCCTCTGCAGACGGCACTTCGACAGTAGTAGTAGTTCCATCCGTATTGAGGGTTGATGTAGCAGTAGCTGAAAAAACAGCTGTGCCTGCTGGAGCTACCCAAATTCGATTGGTGATATCTCCTGAGGAAACTACAGTAGCTGAAACAGACCCAGATTGAATTGTATAGAATGTTGCAGGAATTACCGCATCTTGATTTGAAGGAGCAGTAGAATCAATCGTCAAGGTTAATGTCGACGAAGAAGCGGAAGTGTTTCCGGACGGGTCGACAAGTACTGCAGAAACGGTATATACGCCATCATTTAATTCCGAGAAGGTAACCGATGAAGTGCTTGAATTAACTGAAAAGCTTGGGCTTAGCGTAGTGGAAGTGGTCGTATTAGTTAGGGTAAATTGGACAGTATAATTAGCTGCTCCGCCAGTTACTGTTAACGTAGGCGTTTTATCCTTGGTGATATTATCGGTGTTGCTTGTACCGGTGTCAGAAGCATCCTCTAAATCAATTGTTGGAGCAGCTGGTGCCGTTTGATCCGATAATGTGCCTCTTACTAATGAAGTCTCGGTGTAGGAGAAATTTCTTGAATCTACAAGTGTAGACGGCGGGGTAATTTGAATTTGTTCTGTTCCTAATACTGTACCTGTCAGGGCAGGCAAGCCTACAATAACAGTTGTTCCCGAGATGGTCGCACTGGTAGATACATTTGATGTTAATGATACAGTCCCAGAAGTAATGGATAAGGTAAAGCTGTTTGCAGTAAGTGTTTGTGTAGAAAGTAGCGCTTCATTAAACTGAACGGTAGCACTTGTATTTGTAGGATTTAGCGTTATCGCTGTAATAACAGGACCAGACTTGTCTATGTATATGGCGCTTGTGGCAGCCAGATTCCCACTTGTAGGAATGGAGAGCGCTAAATTATTTGTTCCATCTGTGATGGTTGTTCCGTTAGGCAGTTCTAGGGCAACTGCATCTAATTTTCCATTCGTGTAGTCACCATCATCTACCGTCAACAAAAAATTTAGGTAGCGTGTAGCATTTGAAGAAGTAGCACTTGCATAAGGTCTAAGATCATCAGAACCTATATAGACCGCTGTTTTTGTTTGAGTACCCGAACTGTTTTTTACATTTAAAACAAGTGTGGGTGAATTTGTTCCCGATATGGCAACAGATTCTGAGGTAGTTACAGTAAGTGTAATAGTCCCCGAAGTGTACGTACCATTGGTTCCCGTTACAGAAGTAATGGTAGGCAAGGCTCCTTGTTGCACTATGGCTTTATTATCCGCAAAACTTGTAATAGGCGCAGATACACGTTTGTATTGGTTAGTCGTACCTGTACCTCCAGATCCATTCTCAATCTTTACATGACTCCCCTTTATGGTAATAAATCCATCGTTTGTCATGGAAAGTGAATTACCACTATTTCCTGGATCAATAGCTTCAAGGCCCACAAACTTGATGGTGGAAATAGTTAAATCCCTTGTATCCCCTGTTGCTTTGTATTGCTGAACATAATTGGTATTGATTCCCCAACGATCAACGGTTTCGTAAGTTGAAGCTAAATAGGTACCGGGGCGCACATCAAATGCGCCTATAAAACGCCCGCCCCAATAATGCCTTTGAGTAAATCCATTATCGTAGGTGATTTCATAATAGGCTGAGGATGGAGTAAATCCATTCTTCAATCTAATTTGTAAGGGGTAATTAAATTTAAATTGAGGAATAATTGTGGCACCAGAAGTTGGGTAAGTGCCATCATTTCCTGAAGCAGCGGTGAGATTAATGATTTTAGGAACATCGGGTCTAATTATTAAATTAGAAGTATGACTTTGTAATGAGCTAATATTATAAAGATCAATTTTTGCCTCATGATAAAAATCTAAGACTGACTCTTCGCTCATGCTAAAACTAGTAAGCGCTATATTTCCTCCGCCTAAAACAAAATCTCGTTCTTGTATTGTATAGATAAGTTGCCATCCATTTCCAATAGCTGACTGAGTAAAATTGGCTGTTGTACCTGTTAAGGTTGTTGATGTGGTGTGGGTCAATCCGTCCACACTAAAATTTCCTATATTTAATGTTGCAGTAAAAGTACCATTTGCTGCAAGCTTTACTTGTTGATCAAAATCTATCCTAATCGCTATTTTATCTCCAGGAATAAGAGTATTCCCACGTACATCTTGACATGTCAACATGCACCCTACAGTTCCTGCGGTGCATGGGTTATTGTAAGCATCAAAATATTTACACTCTACCGGCCTTGCTACCCTAACACTTGTAATTCTGGGCCTATCAATATCGATGTAATAGGACAAAGAACTCCTATACCATGATCCTGGAAAATTACCAAACTTTACATTTCGATTAAATCCAGCCTCAAGTTGGGTGAAATTTTCAACCCCAGTTTGGCCTTTTTGCCCTAACCTTAAATGAAAGACGTTTCCCGCCTGTACAGATGGTCCATATTTATGGATTATGTCATATCCTCCAATAGTATTAGGCACTCCAAAATCATCGTTTCCAGCTAATACTGTTGCTTTAAAAAAAAGTTGCTCTGTCAAACGATCAGAAGTGAATCCAGTATACAGATCTGCGTTTATAGCTGGATCAAGAAATACTGCAGTGACACTAGAGGTGCCTGTACTTAACTTGATAGAAGGGGCTGTTGCAAATGAACTTGGCAGAACAATTGGATCTGATAAGGTAACTTTGGCAATGATTTCATTTTTGAATTTTCCTACATTATTTGGACCATACCAAGTTGGGGAATGTGGATTGACAAGTTGAGTTGTAAAAATTTCTACACCACCACCGTAATTAAATTGTCTTGTTTTTGAACCGTTAGAGAAAAAAACTTCTTTGTTGCTATTAGTAAATACTGAAAATGCTTCACTTTTTTCAAAACCATATGAACCATTGGGCTCCGACCAAAAAGCGAAGTTTGGTGTGGCTTCGGGAGCTCCAAAATAGTTTTGGCTGTTACCCGCTGAGTAATTTCTAAATCGTTTCCAGCTACTTCCACTGTAGTATAACAATTTTGTATTGTTGGTAACATTTGGTCCTCCTCCAGTGCTGTACCATAACCCCCCCATCATCCAAAGTCTATCGTACTTATCAAGTTCCGCAAAGTAGTTTTTAGAGGAAGTAATGCCTGCGGGTATATCCTTAAAATCATAAGTGCTACCTGATTTACTAATGACAAGACCTTTAATCGGAGCGGCACAACATTTGCTAAAGGGGTTGTTACTGGTTAGATCTCCATCGAAATTGATGATTTGCCTAGGAGAACTTTCATGGTAGGTTAACCACAATTTATTATCACCGCTACTACCGTGTATTGACCGGAATAGCTTAAAGCCAGAACCCGTAAACCCACTACTTTTTATTGAAACAGGGGATCCTAATGCATTTCCATTGTTCGCCAATATTCGCATCGTTAGGTTACCAGCAACACCATCATCGGAAAGAAAAAAATGTGTTTCTGTGAGTGGTGTATTATTGGGTTCTCTAAGATTTTCTGCGAAAAATTCACCAAAAGATCCTGTAAAAATAGTTGTCTTAGTTTCAAATTTGTCACCACTGTATTGAACAATAGTATTCTCTTCTTTCAAAAAGAGTTTGACACCTGAAGTAGTAGTAACCAGCGCTGTACTTGGTAAATATTTATCTGATCTACCTGCCGTTTTTAGTGCCGGAATAATTACACGATTGGTTCGTAAGGACTTATCACTTTCAAAAATTATAACATTAAGGGTGGAATTAGATGTAATTGTTGAATAATTTGCTGTGTGTGTTCTGTATAAAACATACAAGGCCCCTTGAGCATCAAAAGTAGCGCTAATGGGAAAAATACGAGTAGTTTCCTCATTATTAGTACCGGCAATATCTGGGTATCCTGATAAAACACTAGAAATTGCGTTAGTGCCAAATACCACCTCGTACACACTTTGGCCTGAGATATAAAATAATTTGCCGTTTTTGTCTTTGAAATTTATGGGCGACACATGGACATTACCAGTAGGTATATCTTGCCAGCCACTGCCTGTTTGAGCCTGGGTGGAAAATATTGTACAAATAGAAAGAAAAAAAGTAATATACAAGTTCCGCATAGAAAAAAATCTGGATAGAAAATATTCAAAATTATACCAAGTCCTAAAAAAGTGTATATATTTTACACAAACATGTATTTTTTATGTACAAACAAGACATAAAGTATCGGAATAACTAAATAAAATCTAATAATTAACTATTTTTGCACTTTGATGTAATAATTAAATTGATTTTCAGAGCAAACACACACTAAATTTTTTGAATGAAGATTGAATATTTTATTAAACCTAGTTGGAAAAATCTCATACTAACAATATTAATTTGGCATGCTGGAATTGCATTTTATATTTTAATTGCAGGATATTCAGAATATTCTCTTTTTAACAGATACACCTTTTATGTAACTTATTCATGGACAGGACTATTATTGTGCTATTTTACTGTGATTTGGTCGATTCCAAAGTTTTTTTTAAAGAAGAAATATATTGCTCTATTAATTTCAAATATATTCTTATTAATATTATTTGTAATTATCAGATATTATTACAATACTTTCCTCTACCAATATGAATATTACGAGTATAAAAATGGAATATACGTACCTGGAAATATATATGATATCATTTCAAGAGGACTATCAAGAGGATTATCTTTTATATTAATTGCATATGTATATCGTTTTTTTATTGATTGGATAATTATTGATAGAATAAAAAATAAATTAGAAAACGAAAAATTAAAATCAGATCTTAAGTCACTCCGCTATCAATTAAACCCACACTTTTTATTTAACATAATCAATAATATATATTATTTATCGCTAATAAAATCAGATAAAACAGCAAAATCGCTAATACAATTATCAGACTTACTTCGCTATGTCTTAGATGAAAAAGAAGATTTAACAGAAATTCAAAATGAAGTAGATTATCTAAAAAAGTTTATTGAACTTCACAAACTCAGATTTTCAGATGCAATAGTGCATTTTAATGTTCAAGAAGATATACAAAACTGTAAATTAAAAATACCCCCCATGCTGTTATTAACATTCATTGAAAATGCATTTAAGCACGGCTCGAAAGAAACAATCAGTGATCCAATTAAAATTGAATTAATCTTATCTGACGATAAATTAACTTATACAGTAGAAAATACAATAGGAGAAAGTATTTCTAAAGATAAAACAAGTGGAATAGGCCTTAAAAACCTTAACCAAAGATTACAATTGTTATATCCAAATAAACACAAGGTGATTTTAACAAATAACAATAATCATTTTTTTGCTAAACTAATTATACAATACAATTGATGATAAATGCTATTGCCATAGATGACGAGCAAAATGCGCTTGGAATTATCACAGAATTTTCAAATAAAATAAGTGATGTCAACATTGTAAAAACTTTTACAGATCCAATAATTGCATTAGATTATATACTTAATCATCAAATTGATTTAATTTTTTTAGATATCCAAATGAGTAAACTAAATGGATTAGATTTAGCAAAAAGAATTTCCAATAAAAATTTACAAATAATATTAACGACAGCATATCCAAATTTTGGATTAGAAGCATTTGATCTAGACATAATTGATTACTTAGTAAAACCCATCCCCTTTGAAAGGTTTGAAAGAGCAATTAATAAAGCTAAACTTATAATTCATAATTTGATTCAATTACCAATTCAAGAAAAATTAGAAATTCTTCCCGAAATCGATGATTTTTTATTTATAAAATCGAGTTATTCAACCTTCAAATTGAAAATTAGTGACATCATATTCATTGAAGGAATGAGGAACTACATTGCGATCCATACAACAAAAAATAAATATACTATTCTAGAAAATTTAAAGAAGATAGAAAGTCAATTGAACATTTATAAGTTCGTACGTATCCATAAGTCATATATAGTTTCACTAAAACACATAAATAAGATTGAGAAGGAAACTGTTCATATTCTTAAAAATAAATTACCAATTGGGGAAACTTATAAATTAAAATTAAAAGAGACAATCAAAAATTATAAATAAAAAACATAATATATCCATACCAATTTTCATCGTTTACAACGCGTTTTATAAACAACCATTTTTTGCTTAAGTTCTACCAATTCAGCTTCTATTTCAATCGAACTCATCCCCGCGAAGGGCACAAACCCTGTCACGAAAGTGACGGGGTTTTTTGTTTTGAAGCTGTGTCAAAAGCTTGCTTTTGTAAACAGATGAGAAGCAAAAAACCCAACGAAATGCGAAGCATTTAGTTGTAAGGGTTTGAGTAAACCCACCTTTTAGGAAGTCGGCGAAAGTATTGAGCCGACAGTCCTGTTTTAACCGATATACCACCTTTTAAAAGTGCATAAATTCTGTAACTTTAAAAAAGTAAAAATACTTTTATGAAAAGAATTATTCTACTTGCTATACTTCTGAATATTAGTTTAAATGGATTTTCACAGAAAATCATTTCAGCCGAAAATCCTTTGGAAGAAATATTGCAAAACAATTATGATTCTTCAATTCTTTATTCATATTCTAATCGGGGTTATTACCATAATTATTTAATCATTTCAAAGAAAGATAGTTTAGTTTATTTTTATAATTATGCTTCACCATTAAAAAGTAATTTCAATTTTGGTGACAAAGCTCCTTACAATTCGAATATTTATTCAAAATTGGTTGACAATCAACTTAATTTTATCGGGACCAAACCCGATATAAATAGTTACTTTTCGTGGGTTGATACAAAATTGGCAAGTGAATCTATTTGGAAGGATATTTCAAAATATAATTTATGGGAGTTTATCGATGATGATAAAATTGATCCAGTAGTCAATAATTGTGATGAAATTACTTATGATAATGGTTATGAGGTTTTTAAATTACTAACCAAAGATAAAATTATTAAACTCATATATGATGATCCTTATGGTAAAATTAAAAATTGCAAATTCAATCAAACAAGAGCCGACATTATCAAAATTCAAGAAATAATTTATACATTCTTCAAAAGTAAATAATGAAAAAGCTGTTATTTCTATTTTTAATAATCTGTAACATTTGTAAAGCAAATCATAAT
>JBEDIY010000030.1:0-16079 GCA_041173245.1 Bacteroidota bacterium
CAATAATACCACGCACTTCGTGGTCAATAATTTTACCAGTTTCCTCGCTATAAGGTTTGGTAAAGGTATTTTCCTGAGAAGGATCGTAATAACTCACGTTACCCACTTTGCTATTCATACCGTATGCAGTAACCATACTGTAAGCAATACGCGTAATTTGTTGCAAGTCGTTAGAAGCGCCTGTAGAAATTTTCCCAAAGAATATTTCTTCTGCTGCTCTACCACCAAGTGTCATACAAATTTGATCCATTAACTGATCGGTATTGTAGAGGTACTGCTCGGTTGGGGTATACTGCGCATAACCAAGTGCAGCCGTACCACGAGGTACAATGGTAACTTTTAAAAGCGGATACGCATGCTCTAAAAACCAACCACAAACAGCGTGACCTGCTTCGTGGTAAGCAATGATAGATTTTTCGTGGGGTGCTATGATTTTATTTTTCTTTTCAAGTCCACCAATCACACGGTCAATGGCATCTTGGAAATCAATCATCTCTACAGATTCTTTACCTTTTCGTGCAGCAATAAGTGCTGCTTCGTTACAAACGTTTGCGATATCAGCACCCGCAAATCCAGGTGTTTGCTCAGCTAGTTTATGTAAATCAAGTGCTTCAGAAATTTTGATAGGTTCAAGGTGTACTTTAAAAATTTCTTCTCTGCCTTTAACATCTGGTTTGTCTATCGAAATTTGACGATCAAAACGTCCCGGCCTTAAAAGTGCAGAGTCTAATACATCGGGTCTATTGGTTGCGGCTAAAATAATAATACCCGTGTCACCACCAAAACCATCCATTTCAACTAATAGTTGGTTTAAGGTATTTTCACGTTCATCATTACTCATCATGGCATTTTTACCACGTGCACGACCTATCGCATCAATTTCATCAATAAAAATAATACAAGGTGCTTTTTCTCTTGCTTGCTTGAATAAATCACGTACACGACTTGCACCCACACCTACAAACATTTCAACAAAATCAGACCCGCTTAAACTAAAGAAAGGAACCTGCGCTTCGCCGGCCATTGCTTTAGCTAGTAATGTTTTACCGGTACCTGGAGGGCCCACTAGTAAGGCACCTTTTGGAATTTTACCACCAAGTGCTGTATATTTTTTTGGATTTTTTAGGAAGTCAACAATTTCCATCACTTCCACTTTGGCCTCATCAAGTCCAGCAACGTCACCAAAATTGATATTTACTTTAGCACCTTTATCAAATAAGGTTGCCTTAGATTTTCCAATATTAAAAATACCACCAGCGCCACCTGCACCACCGCCAGCACCGCCGCCCATTTTACGCATGAGTAATAACCATACCACTACAATGATGACAAGTGTAAAAATAGACTGAAGTACACCGCCCATCCAATCTGCAACTTTTACAATATCTCTTTTAACTTCTGGCAACTGGTGTTGCTCTGTAAATTTTTGTAAATTTTCATCAAAAGATTTCCAATCCAACACTTCAAAAACAAATAGAGGAGCGCCCTTTACTTTTTCTTTGGGTAACACTACGCCAAATTTTTTAACGTAGAATTCCTTTTTAAGACTATCGCCATTAATGTACACCTGAACTTCATCTTTGTTTTTTACAAAATCAAGCTTAGTAACATCACCGGCTAATAGCATTTGTTGTTTGAACTCCTGCTCTGTCGTCTTTTTTAATTCTGGCGAAAAATTCATTAACTGAGACACCAATAAGCCAACAATAACAACGCCATAAATCCAATAGATATTGAATTTAGGGGTCTTTTTGCCTCCTTTACCTTTGTCTTGAAAATTAAATTTTGGTTGCTTCTCTTCTGACATATACTTTCTATTATTCGTGGATTTGTGATACGGCATCACTCCACATTTCTTCTAATTTATAAAATTCTCTAGCTTCTGGATGCATCACATGCACCACAACATTGACATAGTCAATGATAACCCAATGTAAAGCTTTTCTACCTTCGTGTTTGTATGGATTTTCGCCGCACACTTGTTTTACCTCATCTTCAATGTGATCAGCAATGGCACGCACTTGAGTAGTACTTGATGCCTGACAAACAATAAAAAAGTCAGCAGCAGCTTCTTCAATTTTGCGTAGATCTAAACTTACAATATGCTCGCCTTTTTTATCTAAAATGGCTTTAATGATTGTTTTTAGAATTTTTGAGCTTTTAGTTAACCGTGTAATCGTACTTTTTGGTCGATTATTTAATACAGAAAGGGGTTCCAACAATACAGTTATTTAGTGATTAATAAATTGATTTAGACGTAGCTCTTGTAACTTCGTCAAAAATACTAATTCTTTGGCTTCAGCAGGCTTAAATACACCCATCGGTTTACCATTTACAGAATTAACTGAAGTAGATAGTACCAACATCTATGCCATGAACCAAGTTAAGACAAACTTGGCCGTGCATGGCGCTGCATTTCTGGCCCAAAAACAATGGGCTGGCAAGGGGCAAATGGGTAAGGCCTGGGAGGCAGAAAGTGGTCAAAACATTCTATTATCGGTGGTTTTGGAGCCAAAAAAGCTTGTTTTTGGTGGTTTAGCATTGGAGCCATCTGTGGTGAGTATGCTTGTGGCCGTAGGATGTTTTAACTTTTTTGTTACATATGCCGGTGACGAAACGCGTATCAAATGGCCCAATGATATCTATTGGCGTGACAGAAAGGCAGCAGGCATTTTAATTGAAAACAGCTTTAGAGGAGCTAACTGGCAGTGGAGTATTGCAGGAATGGGGGTTAATATCAACCAAACTGAGTTTGGATCTGAAATCGCCAATGCCGTTTCACTCAAACAAATTACTGGTAAAACATTTCTGGTACCTGAATTGGCAAAAGAATTGTGTAACCATGTAGAAGCCGTTTTACAAATAGTAGTAGATAAAGGACCTGAAGCACTGCTTGCGCTATACAATCATGTACTCTACAAAAAAGGGGAACAAGTAGCTTTAGAAATTGAGGGTCAAAAAATAACTGCTACTATTTGCGCGGTAAAGCCAAATGGATATTTAGAAATTGAAACAGAAAATGGAATCAAACAATCGCATGCCCTAGGTGCTATAAAGTGGTTATCATAAATTAAAAACAAGTACATGTCTTCAACCATAAAATTGACACAATTTTCTCATGGCGCGGGATGCGGATGTAAAATTGCACCAGCAGTATTAGAAACTATTTTAGCATCTTCTTTACCAAAAATTGAAAATAAAAATTTGTTGGTTGGCTACGGAAGTAAAGATGATGCTGCTGCTTATGATATGGGTAATGGCCAAGCCATTATTAGCACCACCGATTTTTTTACACCCATTGTAGATGATGCACATGCATTTGGAAAAATCGCAAGCGCCAATGCAATTAGTGATGTGTATGCGATGGGCGGAAAACCACTCATGGCTATTGCAATACTGGGTTGGCCAGTTAATACACTTCCTGCAGCGCTTGCAGCAGAAGTGTTAGAAGGTGCCAGAACCATTTGCGCAGAAGCCGGCATTCCACTTGCGGGTGGACATAGTATTGATAGTACGGAGCCTATTTTTGGACTTGCTGTTACAGGAATCACGCCCATTGCAAATCTCAAAAAAAACAATACTGCAAAACTGGGTGATGTGCTCTTTGTTACAAAACCAATTGGTGTTGGCATATTAGCAACCGCACAAAAAAGAGATGCCATAGATCCGGAAGATCTTGCACCATTTATAGATCAATTAACAACACTAAATAAAATTGGTGAAATACTCGGTGGCATACCAGAAGTGCACGCACTCACTGATATCACTGGGTTTGGACTACTTGGACACCTGATAGAAATGGCAGAAGGAAGCGGACTCTCTGCACATATTTATTATTCGAAAATTAAAATGATAGAGGCTGCTAAAAAATATTTAGCACAGCGTATGGTACCAGATGCCACTTACAGAAACTGGAATTGCTATAGCACAAAAACAAGTTTTGATCCACGTGTTAATGTGATGGAAGCTTTTAGTATGCTACCGGATCCACAAACCAATGGAGGCTTACTGCTTGCAGTAGATCCGAGTGCAGTGGCGTTGATCCAAGAACTGTTTACAAAAAACGGACTTGAGGCATTTATCGAACCCATTGGCGTATTAGAAGCGGTGGGTGAAAAAGTAGTGGTGGTAAAAAACTAAGCGTCACAACGAACCGCTAAAAAACCATATTCCCTTTGTTTTTTATTTGCTCATTGGTGAGCTCTGCCACCATTTGAACACCATTTAATGCTTTTACAGTTTGTTTAATCCAATTACATTTTTCGTCGTCTACAAAATCTCCTTTTGTAAGCCACAAAAAATCCATATGTCTAAACTCTGGTAATAAATATTCACCATCGCACTGGTTGTGGTATAAATAGTGTACTAAAAAACTATTGGGTTCTTTGGATTCGTAAATACTAAAATAGTAGCTACGTTCCTTTTTTTTGAGGTGAATTTCAATGGCCGGATTGAGCCTAAACTGATGTCCCAATTGATTGTTTAATTGCAAACAAAATTGATGACTTTTTATTGGTGCAATAATACCAAGCAACCGCGTGTCATCAAAAAAATCTTCGTTGAGCTCATCAATATTTAGTTTGAGTTTCATAGCATTAATTTAGAACATCCATTAAAATGAAACGGAAAAACTTATTTCTTCTATGCCACGTTTTATGCGTAGCATCGTTTGGTCTCCTTTTTTAAACTTGCTAAGGGTTTGCATGTAACTATTTACGTCCACAAATTTATAGTCGCCTAGTTGCAACAAAATATCCCCCGCCTGTACCCCTAATTTTTCAGCTAATTTACCCGGGCTTACACCATCAATACGCATGCCCGTACCACTATATCCATAATCTGGGATAACACCTAAACTCACCGTAAACTTGGTGCTACGGCCCATTTGAGGCTCTGTCGTTTTTATAAAATCTAACTTGGGCAAGCTGTCTGCAATACCCATCATTTGATAGGCGAGTGCTACAATTTGTGCAGTGGCTTCGTAATTAATTTTATCTGCATCGTCTGTAGCTTTGTGGTAATCTACATGACTTCCTGTAAAGAAAAATTGAACCGGTACACCTGCTCTATAAAAGCTAGCGTGATCACTAGGGCCACTACCTGTACTATCAAATTTTACAATTAGAGGCGTTGAAATTGATTTCCAAATATGGCTCCATTTACTAGAAGTGCCATAACCACCAACCGTTAATTTATGAGATGTATCATAACGGCCCACCATATCCATGTTAAGCATATAATTAATTGGACCCATTGTAGTTGGATTTTCTACCCAATATTTACTACCTAAAAGTCCCAATTCTTCCCCCGAAAAATGTAAGAATAAATAATTATTATGCGCTGAAGCTTTTTGTTGTAAGAGGCGCGCTATTTCGAGTAAAGCCGCGGTGCCACTGGCGTTATCATCTGCACCGTTATGAATTACATGTCCAGTGTCTAATGCATTTTTGTCTTCGTTATAACCCAGATGATCATAGTGTGCACCAACAATAATAGTTGTAGCTGCGCCATTGTTAATATATGCTGCCACATTTGTTGCAGGCCTTTTTTTCTCTACAATGCGCACCACTAATTCAAGTTCCAAAGTAGCTGACGGATCTGTAAAATGTTGAAGGCCTGTTGGAGTCAAGTAAATTACAGGAATAGCGTATGCCGGTGACTTATCATTTTTATTAAACTGAATATTGTCAATAATACTTCCAGTGTTGTATATAATAAAAGCTGTAGCGCCTTTTGCAGCAGCTGTTGTCACTTCTTTTTTAATCCATGCGTCTAGATCAAAATGTGGATTGGATTTATTTTCGTCGAGTGTTTCTTTAATATCCTTGAACCAAGGTTGTCCTTTTTCTTGTAAAGCCATGGCTGGCTTTCCATTTACTTGCATTGATGCACTATTTGCAAATGGAAAAAAATCTTTGTCAATTTTTAAACGTGTATTATTAATAGTAAAATGAGTCGCAGCGTCTATGTGTAAACCCTCGTTAATTTCAAATTTTTGTAGATAGCTGCTTGTTCCTTTTGGACCAATTCCCATCATCTCATATTGTTTTACCAAATAATCCATCGCAGCATCGGCGCCAGCTGTTCCTGTTCTTCTTCCTTCCAAAGCATCACTAGCCAAGTAGCCAATATGTGATTTTAAATTTGAAATGAGTGCTACTTTTTGCTTTTCCGCCTCAAGTCTAATTTTACGTTTGCTTTGTGATAATCCTAAAAAGGGAACCAATAAAAGGACCCAAAACCATTTTTTACCCATTTTGCTTGCTTTATTACGTACAAAAGTAAGCGATTCTGTTCCCAATCTCGTAACTACCCTCCCCTCTTTGGGGGTACTTTTGTAACCATCTATTTAAATTGAATCAAAGAGATCTACATATTGCTTTAGTGGGTAACCCCAATAGCGGAAAAAGCTCCATTTTCAACGCGCTAACGGGTCTGCATCAACAAGTTGGTAATTTTCCGGGGGTAACAGTAGATAAAAAAACAGGGGGGCTCCAATTACCAGATGCCACCAATACCACACTCATCGACTTGCCAGGTACCTATAGTTTGTACCCCAGAAGAGCTGACGAGTGGGTGGCCTACAAGGTACTCATGGGTACAGATGACACCATTAAAGCAGACGCCGTTTTACTTGTAGCTGATGCCAGCAACCTCAAACGAAACTTACTTTTTTGCAGTCAAATCATCGACCTGCAAATTCCGGTAGTGATGGCCCTCACCATGAATGATATTGCATCCAGTAAGGGTATAAAAATTGATATAGCAGGGCTCGAAAAAGAATTAGGTATCACCATTATAGCGGTGAACCCTCGAAAAAACAAAGGCATTACAGAATTAAAAAAAGCGTTGCAACAATTAAAAGTAAATACTATCGCTCCTTCTGAAAAACAATTTATTGATACAAAAAAATTAGCCCCGGTAGCTATTGATGGAATTCATCAAATAGTAACTGGCTTAAGTGATTATGCTGCGATTCATTATTTAATCAATCATGAAAATTTTCCATTAACAAAAGAAACACAAACTCAAATTGATGAGTTGGTTGTAGCACATCAATTTAATCCAACAAAAACGCAGGCTGAAGAAATTTTAGAGCGCTACAGTAATATTAGAGCGGTCATGCAAAAATATGTGGTTGAGCCAGGGCCTCTAGAAAAAAAGATTTTTTCAGATAAATTAGACAATATTTTATTACACCGAGTTTGGGGTTATGTAATATTACTAGCGGTATTATTTATTTTGTTTCAAAGTGTGTATTGGCTCGCTAGTTTTCCAATGGATGGTATTGAGTGGGCCTTTGCAAAAGGCGGAAGCTCTTTGTCAGCATGGCTTCCAGAAGCATGGTGGAGTAATTTAATAATTAACGGATTGGTGGCAGGCCTCAGTGGTATTTTAGTATTTGTGCCACAAATCATGATTTTATTTGGGCTTATTACCATGCTTGAAGACAGTGGTTATATGGCGCGCATTAGTTTTTTAAGCGATAGACTCATGCGTAAAGTGGGACTGAACGGGAAAAGTGTCATGCCCATGGTAAGTGGGTTTGCTTGCGCCGTTCCTGCCATTATGAGTGCACGCAATATTGAAAATAGAAAAGAAAGGTTGTTAACTATTTTAGTAACACCACTCATGAGTTGCAGTGCTCGCTTACCCGTATTCACCATTCTAATTTCGCTGGTTATTGATAACGATTACTACTTTGGATTTTTGAGTTTACAAGGGCTTGTGATGATGGGCCTTTATTTATTAGGCATTGTAATGGCCATGCTAGTGAGTTATGTTTTAAAGTGGTTTATTACCATTAGCGAAAAAAGCTTTTTTATTTTAGAGCTTCCCATGTATAGAGCACCGCGTTGGAAAAACATAGGTATCACCATGATCGAAAAAGCTAAAATATTTGTAACAGATGCAGGTAAAGTAATTATGATTATTAGCTTACTATTATGGTTTTTAAGTAGCTATGGTCCTGGAAATCAAATAGCGCAAACCACACAAAAATATGCCGCACTTGAGCAGGTATTACCTGCAAAAAAAGACTCTTTACAAAAAGAATATGCTGCCGAAAAATTACAACATTCCTATGCGGGTATTTTAGGAAAGGCCATTGAGCCTGCTATTAAGCCACTTGGTTACGACTGGAAAATTGGTATTGCACTCATTACTTCCTTTGCTGCCAGAGAGGTTTTTGTGGGAACCATGGCTACCTTATACAGCGTAGAGGACAGTGAAGACAGCTCATTAAGGCAAAAACTAGCTGCGGCTAAGCATCCAGATGGAACCAAAGTATACACCCTAGCAGCAGGGCTTTCACTGATGATATTTTATTTATTAGCCATGCAGTGCATGAGTACACTCGCCGTTGTTAAAAGAGAAACAAAATCTTGGAAATGGCCAGCGTTTCAGCTTGTATATATGACGGCCCTTGCGTATGGCATGAGCTGGTTAACGTATGTATTGTTTAGTTAAGTGGCGTTAAATTATTTGTAAGTTTCCCATAATAATTTAGAAACTTTTCGCGCAAGTTCCCACCCTTCATTATTTGAATTCCAACTGATGTCTTTATTATTTTTGGTACAGATACAAAAAACATAACGCGCATTTTTCCCGGACACATACATCGCTTCACTTCTACTGGCATTAACTGCACCGTTTTTACTTGCTACAAAAACATCGGGCGGAATTTGTGAAAGCGCTTCTTCATCCCAGTAATTTCTGCCTAGTAATCGAAGCATTTTATCTGAAGAAGCAGTATCCATTAAATCTCTATTTGCTAAGGCTTCAAATATAGAAGCCATCTCTTTTGGCGATGTCTGTCCCCATCCAAACTGGTCTCTTCCGGCTTCTCTCCCAGGTGTTCTGCTATTTACCCTTGTTTCCGTATAACCAATGCTGTCAAGGATTTGATTGATTCTTGTTCCAGTGCCCGCTAGCGATTGCAGCCACAAACTTGCGGTATTATCACTTGTTGTTAACATGAGCATCATCACTTTACTGAGCTCTACCTTTTCATTATTTTTTAAAGATGCGAGTAAATCAGATCCTGCATAAAACAAAGAATCTTTATAGGTTAACTCCTGATGGTATTTGAGTTCACCTTTATTAAGTTTATCCATGATGCCAATAAGTATGGGAACCTTTACCATACTCGCTGTTGGAAAAATACGATCAGCATTGATGCTTGCAAATTTTCCAGTATGCAAGTCTTTTACATAAATACCAACATCACCCTTAAATCCGGTAGTGAGGGTTTCTAATTGCTGTTGTAATTTTTTATTTATTTTTTGTGCTTGCACAGGTAAAAGCGCAACTACAAAAATAAAAGCGAGTAAATTTTTCATGGATTTTATTTCTTTTTAGGCGCGCCTACAATTTCTTGACCATGATTTTTAGAATCAGGCTTGGTGATAATTTTTTCTATGGCGCCATTTTCATCAATCAAAAAAGTGGTGCGCAAAGTACCCATATAGGTTTTGCCCATAAACTTCTTTTCGGCCCAAACTCCATATTTTTCGTGAATTACCAGGTCGGTGTCGGCAATAAGTGAAAAGGGCAATTCGTGCTTGGCTATAAATTTGAGGTGGCTTTTTTGGTCATCGGAGCTAACACCTAACACTTGATAGCCCTTTTTGGCTAAAATTTTATAATTATCCCTCAAATTACAGGCCTGAACCGTACAGGTAGGGGTCATATCGTGGGGGTAGAAATACAAAACCAGTTTTTGGCCCTTAAAACTAGATAGGGCAATGGTTTTACCGTTTTGGTCGAGGCCTTTAAAGGCCGGAGCTTTGGATCCTTCTTGTAACATATTTGGCTGTTTTGAGGTCTAAAAATAAGGAGGTAATAGCTGTATAATAAAAATAACCACAATTAGTTCAAAAAAAATACCCCCTTCTGCTCCCCCTTTATTAAATTTGCAGAATTTATTTTTTAGTTCCTATGCCAAAAGACAACTCCTTAAAAACGATACTTATTGTGGGTTCTGGTCCCATTATTATTGGTCAGGCCTGCGAATTTGATTATTCTGGTTCTCAAGCAGCTAGAAGCTTGCGTGAAGAGGGCATTAAAGTGATTTTGATTAATTCAAATCCGGCCACCATCATGACAGATCCAATGATGGCAGATAAAGTATACTTGTTGCCGCTTACGATCGAAAGTATTGAGCAAATTTTACAAGAAAACGATATCGACGCCGTACTCCCAACCATGGGTGGTCAAACAGCTTTAAATCTTTGTAAAGAAGCGGATGAAATTGGTATCTGGAATAAGTACAATGTGCGTATGATTGGTGTAGACGTTGCAGCTATTGACACTGCAGAAGACCGTGAGAAGTTTAGACAACTCATGGTAAAAATTGGAATTGCCGTAGCACCAAGCCGAGTTGCCAATAGTTTTTTAGAAGGAAAAGAATTTGCACAAGAAATTGGATTCCCGCTTGTTATTAGACCTTCGTTTACACTAGGTGGAACTGGTGGTGGATTTGTACATTCTAAAGATGATTTAGATGCCGCACTCGAAAGAGGTTTAAAGGCTTCTCCAATACATGAAGTATTGGTAGAAAAAGCAGTGCTTGGATGGAAAGAATACGAACTTGAATTGTTACGAGATCAAAGCGATAATGTAGTTATCATTTGTACCGTAGAAAATTTAGATCCGATGGGTGTGCATACCGGTGATTCAATTACGGTTGCACCTGCCATGACACTTAGTGATACTGCATTCCAAGATATGCGCAACAAAGCCATATTGATGATGCGTTCACTTGGTAATTTTTCTGGTGGCTGTAACGTACAATTTGCACTTAACCCCGCCACCGAAGAACTGATTGCTGTTGAAATCAATCCACGTGTGAGTAGATCTTCGGCACTTGCATCAAAAGCAACAGGATACCCTATTGCAAAAATTGCTGCTAAACTTGCGATTGGTTACAGTTTAGATGAATTAAAAAATCAAATTACACAAACCACTTCTGCCTATTTTGAACCAGCACTTGATTACGTCATTGTAAAAGTGCCACGTTGGAATTTTGATAAATTTAAAGGTGCCAACGATACATTAGGTTTACAAATGAAAAGTGTTGGTGAAGTAATGGCCATTGGAAGAAACTTTAAAGAAGCGATTCAAAAAGCTTGTCAGAGTTTAGAAAATGAAGCGGTTGGTTTAGGTTACTATGGCAAGAGTTTAATGAAGAGTGAAGACCTCGTTGAATATATTAAAACACCAAAGTGGGACCGTATTTTTAGAATCAAAGATGCACTTATGGCTGGCTCTACTGTGAAGTCTATTGCACAAGCAACAGGCATTGACAGATGGTTCTTACATCAAATTTTACAGATTTGTAATATCGAAAAAGAAATTGCAACACATACATTAGAAACCCTTCCCGAAAACTTATTTAAGGAAGCAAAAAAATGTGGATTTGGTGACGTGCAAATTTCTAAAATCTTACAAGGTGATTGCACAGACGAACAAGTGTACGAAAAAAGAAAAGCACTAGGCATTAAAAGGGTTTACAAAATGGTAGATACTTGTGCCGCAGAGTTTGAAGCAAAGACACCTTATTTTTACAGCACTTTTGAAGGATAAAAAATACTTCTTATGAAATTACAAGACATACAAGTACAAAACGAAAAAGAAACACGTGGTGGATTTGGTGAAGGCATTCACGAAATCGGAAAAGAAAATGAAAATGTAGTAGTACTTACTGCAGATTTAGCAGGTTCTTTAAAACTAGGGCCCTTTATCAAAGATTTTCCAAATCGTTTTGTACAAGTAGGTATTGCAGAAGCCAATATGATTGGTATCGCTGCAGGTATGACCATTGGAGGTAAAATTCCGTACACGACAACATTTGCAAATTTTAGCACAGGTAGAGTGTATGATCAAATCAGACAAAGTGTTGCATATAGTAACAAAAATGTAAAAATTTGTGCATCACATGCGGGTCTTACCCTTGGTGAAGATGGCGCAACACACCAAATATTAGAAGACATTGGACTTATGAAAATGCTTCCGGGCATGACTGTAATAGTTCCTTGTGATTTCAACCAAACAAAAGCAGCCACAAAAGCCATAGCCGCTTATGAAGGCCCTGTTTATTTAAGATTTGGTCGTCCAAAATGGCCAAACTTTACTGCTGTTGATGGTAGTGATTTTGTTATTGGTAAAGCACAAAAATTATCGGAAGGAACCGACGTAAGTATATTTGCTTGCGGTCATATGGTTTGGAAAGCGATCGAAGCTGGACGTATTTTAGAAGCAAAAGGATTGAGTGTAGAAGTGATCAATATTCATACCATCAAGCCACTAGACGAACAAGCAATCGCAGATTCTATTCGCAAAACCAAATGTGCTGTTACCGTTGAAGAACACAATATCATTGGTGGACTTGGTGATAGTGTTGCACAGGTTGCTGCTAAACACTTCCCAATTCCTATCGAATACATTGGAACCAACGATACTTTTGGAGAAAGCGGTACCCCTACACAACTTCTAACAAAATATGGTTTAGACACACCATTTATTGTAGCGGCTGCCGAAAAAGGAATCGCAAGAAAATAATTGTAGCACTAGTTTATGGGGCTAAACGTTCTATTTTCCAGTTCAAATCTGTTCTAGTATCAGTTGCTGCATTGTAGGCACTGTTTTCTACTACATATCTAATACGGTCGTGTAAGCGACTCGATCTGCCTTGCCAAAATTCGATACTTGTTGGTTTTACAATATATCCACCCCAATGGTCTGGTCTTTCGATAGAATCATTGGCAAAAATGGAACTGTATCTTTCTACATTTTGTTCAATCACCGTTCTGTTTTCAATGACAGCACTTTGTGGTGAAGCCCAAGCACCAATTCTACTAGATGCAGGCCTGGAATTAAAATAACGATCACTTTCTTCGGCACTCACTTTTTCTACCGTTCCTTCAATTCTAATTTGTCTTTCTAACTCTTTCCAGAAAAAAACAAGTGCTGCGTGTGGGTTTTGCGCTAAATTTTTACCCTTATCACTTTCGTAGTTGGTGAAAAAAATAAAACCGTTTGGGTTGTACCCTTTTAAAAGTACAATGCGAGCAGCCGGAACTCCAGCAGCATTTACTGTAGCAAGTGTCATGGCATTTACTTCATCAATTTGTGATGCCACGGCCTCATTCCACCAACGTGTAAATTGATCGAAAGGATTTGCAGCCACATCGGCTTCTTCAAGTGAAGCCAACTTATAATCTTTTCTGATATCTGCAATAGCGTTACTCATACTGTTTTTTTATGCGATTTCTTCCACTACTTTAACATGCCTTCCAGATACAAAAATATACACGGCCGGAACCACAAACAAAGTTAAAAATAAGGAGAAGAAAATGCCACCCACAATTACAATACCAAGTGGCATTCGGGACGTTGCTGCAGCACCTAAACTAAGCGCAATAGGAAGTGCGCCAAGAGCAGTAGCCAAACTTGTCATCAAAATAGGTCGTAAGCGTTGCGAAGCAGCTTCTAGTACGGCTTCTTTTTTTGCAAACCCTTCAAGCCTTTTGTTGTTGGCAAATTCTACAATTAAAATACCATTTTTGGTAACAAGCCCAATAAGCATGATCATACCAATTTGAGAGAATATATTAAGTGTTTGATCAAACATCCATAAGCTAATGAGCGCACCTGCAATAGCGAGAGGAACGGTAATCATTATAATAAATGGATCTTTAAAACTTTCAAATTGACCAGCCAGCACCAAATAAATAAGTAAGAGTGCTAATAAAAATGCAAAAGTGGTATTGGATGAACTCTCTTTAAAATCACGAGAAGGCCCACCATAAGCGGTATGAAAACTTTCATCCAATAAACGTTTAGAGATCTCATCCATCGCTTTTACGCCATCTCCAATTGTTTTACCTTCTGCGAGTGATGCAGAAATGGTAGCGGATCTAAAACGGTTGTAGTGATAAAGTGTTGGTGGGTTAGAACTTTCTTTTAAATCCACAACTGCAGAAAGCGGAATCATTTCGCCACGGTTATTACGCACATACAAACTTAAGATATCGCTAGGAGTTTGTCTATCCTTTAATGATACTTGAGAAATAACATCGTACTGTTTTCCTTTCATCGTAAAATAGGCAAGCCTTCTGCCGCTAAACGCACTAGATACGACATCAGCTACATCAGAAATTGATAGGCCTAAGTCTTTGGCTTTAATCCTATCAATCGTTAATTGCAGCTCGGGTTTACTAAACTTTAAGTTTACATCTACGTTCTGAAAAGTTTTGTCTTTTCTTGCTTCTTCTAAAAATTTGGGAATCATCGCTTTTATTTTCTCAAACTCCAAATTTTGTAAAATAAGTTGAACAGGAAGGGAACCTCTAGAACCTAGTCCTACCGATATTGTTTGCTCCTCTACAGGAAAAATTCTTGCATTGTTAAATTGCGATAATTTTTTAGTGACGTCTTTTACGATATCACTTTGTGATCTTTTTCGATCTTCAGGATCAACGAGCGCAATTCTTGCCGTACCACCATTCACGCCACCATTTCCACTAAAGCCTGGAATGGAGGCAAATACAAATGATTTTTCAGGAATAGAATCTGATAAATAATCGGTAAGGCCCCCTGCCACATCAGACATATAATCAAAGGATGCTCCTTCTGGGCCTGTCATTTGAAAACGAATACTACTTCTATCTTCGAGGGGTGCAAGTTCTGAAGGCAGGTTTGTACCTACAAAATAGATGGCACCTAAACACGCTACCACTATTACCCAAGCGACCCACCTAACCCTTACAAAGGCTGCCAATAAACGCTTGTATCCGTTTTCCATGCCTTTAAAGAAAGGCTCTGTTTGCTCATAAAATTTACCATGGCCAGCTCCTTTTTTAGTTAAGAGTACATTTAATACCGGCGTGATTGTTAAAGAAACAAATGCAGATATTAAAACGGCGGCCGCAACTGTAATACCAAATTCTCTAAATAAACTACCCACAAAACCTTGCAAGAAAATAACAGGCAAGAACACAACAGCAAGTGTGATTGAAGTTGATATGACGGCAAAAAATATTTCTTTACTACCTTCTAGTGCCGCTCTTCTAATAGGCAAGCCTAATTCTAGTTTTCTAAATATATTTTCGGTCACTACAATACCATCATCCACCACGAGTCCGGTAGCGAGTACAATACCAAGTAAGGTTAATACATTGATAGAGAACCCAAAAATGTACATTACAAAAAAGGTGGCAATGAGTGAAATTGGAATATCAATGATAGGACGAATCGCAATCAGCCAGTTCCGAAAGAAAAAGAAAATCACAAGCACAACGAGCGTAAATGAAATTAGTAGGGTTTCTTCCACTTCTTTAATCGCTCTTCTAACATTTTTTGTTTGATCAATTAATGGCGTAAACTCAAAATCACCTTTTTCATTTTTTTTGATTTCTTCAATACGCTTATAAAATTCATCTGCAATTTTAATATAATTGGCTCCCGGCTGAGGGGAAATAATAACACCAACACCATTGATGCCATTTAATTTCCAACTATACTCTTCTTGCTCTGGTCCAATTTCAACTTTTGCAATATCTTTCAAACGAATAATACCAGCCTCATTTTCTACAATGATTAAATTTTTAAAATCATCTTCGGTTTGTAATTTACCCAGGGCTCTAATCGTTAATTCTGTTTTGTTACCATACAATTTACCAGATGGAATTTCTACATTTTCTCTATTGAGTGCTGTTCTAAAATCTGAATAGGTAAGGTTAAACGCATTCAATTTATTTGGATCTATCCAAATACGCATGGCTGGTCGCTTTTGACCAAAAATACTCACCGAACTTACTTCAGGAATGGTTTGGAATCTTTCTTGTAAAACGTTTTCTGCGTATTCACTCAGCTCCATCAAACCTTTTGTTTTACTCTGTACTACCATGAGTAAAATAAAATCACTACTGGCATCAGACTTACTTACAACAGGTGGCGCATCAATATCTTGTGGTAAATTTCTTGTAGCCTGGCTTACTTTATCCCTTACATCATTTGCTGCTGCTTCCAAGTCTTGATTGACTTCAAATTCAATACTAATATTACTAGAGCCATTG
>JBEDIY010000031.1:0-26992 GCA_041173245.1 Bacteroidota bacterium
TGTTAAAGCAGCAGCACCCGCAAAAAAAGTGGCGGCTCCAGCTAAACCAGCAGCACCTGCAAAAGCTGCAAAGCCTGCAAAAGTTGCATCGGTTAAAGCGGTAAAACCACCTCCTCCAAAAGTTATTGTAAAAACGGCACCTGTAAGACCCGGTGGTAAAGTGGTATTACCAAGTAAGCCGATTCCTAAAATAGCACCTGCACCAGTGGTAAAAGCAAAACCAACACCACTTCCTCCAATGCCTAAAAAACCGGAAGTGAAATTGCCACCTGCGCCGCCTAAAAAGCCGGTGAGAAAACCATTAGAACCTATTAAGGATGTAAAATTACCAAAGACAAATACAAAGTCTAGCGTGCCTTACAGTCCTGGATATACACCCTTAGAAAAAAGAGTTCAAATTGTGACGAGAAGTACGCAAACACTGGTTAAATACAGCGATGCAGAACTTAACGAGTTTCGTGAGCTCATCAATAAAAAATTAGAAGCTGCTAAAAAAGAGCTTGTATACTTGCAAGGTTTAATTACCCGTAAAGATGAAATGGGTGGCGACAATGACGATGCACGTTACATGACCATGGAAGATGGTAGTGTTAGTATGGAAAGAGAGCAATTGTCTCAAATGGCTAGCCGTCAAATTACATACATCGACCATCTCGAAAAATCAATCATGCGTATTGAAAGCAAAACATATGGTATTTGTAGAGTAACTGGTAAGTTAATTGACAAAGCACGTTTACGCGCTGTACCGCATGCTACGCTTAGCTTAGAAGCTAAATTAGGACTAGTAAAACCAAGTCCTGATCAACAATAAATTTAGATCTTGATCTATAAAAAAAAGGGCTGTCTTAATTAGATAGCCCTTTTTTTATGTGTTGATTTATGTTACTTCTATTATTTTACCTCTTGCATATCAATAAGCCTTTTGTATATACCACCCTTTGCAAGTAAGGCGTCGTGCGTACCGCGTTCTGCAATTTCTCCTTTTTGCAACACAATAATTTCATCGGCGTGTCTGATGGTAGATAGTCTGTGGGCAATAACAATGGAGGTTCTATTTTGCATCATTTTATTGATGGCGTCTTGCACGAGTCTTTCACTTTCTGTATCGAGTGATGAAGTGGCTTCATCTAAAATTAAGATCGGTGGATTTTTTAAAATAGCCCTTGCAATGGTAATGCGTTGACGTTCGCCGCCACTTAGTTTACTACCTCTATCTCCAATATTTGCATCGTACCCATCTTCTTTGCTTTCGATAAAGGCTGCAGCGTTGGCCACGGTAGCTGCGGCTGTAATAGCTGCTGGGCTTGCTGTTTGGACGCCTAGGGCAATATTTTGTGCGATGCTATCATTAAATAAAATAGGCTCCTGTGTAACAATACCCATGGCAGCTCTAACGCTTTGTAAACTATAGTCTTTGATATTGATGCCATCAATTAGCACCTCACCTTCCGTTACGTCATGAAAACGCGGAATCAAATCTGCTAAGGTGCTTTTGCCAGCACCTGATGAACCCACGAGTGCTACTGTTTTTCCTTTTTCAATAATGAGGTTGATGTTTTTTAAAATGGTAGCATCGTCGTAAGAGAAACTTACATTTTTAAACTCTATGCGCTCTGCAAAATTCTCTAAAATTTTAGCATTAGGCTTGTCTTCTATGGCAACAGGCGCTTTTAAAATCTCTTCAATTCTTTCGATAGCTGCACTTCCTCTTTGCGCGTTATAAAAAGAACTGGATAAAGATTTTGCAGGATTAATGATTTGCGTAAAAAATAAAATGTAGGTAATAAAACTTTCTGGTCCTAAACCTGCTTGGTTATTTAATACGAGTCTTCCCCCAAACCATAAGATGCAAGAAAGTACAATCACACCTAAAAATTCGGACATCGGCGATGCCAAATCTTTTCTAAAATTCATTTTATTGCGGATATGATTGAGCGCATTGTTATTGTCTAAAAACTTTTGTAGTAATATTTTTTCGGCATTGAAAGCCTTGATAACCCTTAGTCCCCCAAGGGTTTCATCTAAAATCGATAATAGCGTGCCTAGCTTTTCTTGGGACGTTGTTGATTGTTTTTTTAAACTTCTACTCAGGCGTCCAATGACAAAACCGGTTACCGGAAGTAGCACGAGTAAAAACAAAGAAAGTACGGGGCTTAGGAAAACCAAGAAAATTAAAATGATTAAAATGTTAAGTGGATCTTTAATAAGTCCTTCTAGGGTACTCATCACACTCCATTCAATTTCGTTGGCATCGTTACTCATTCTACTAATAATATCACCCTTACGTTGTTCTGTAAAATAACCAATAGGAAGGTCTAATAATTTTTTATACAAATCGGAACGAAGCGTTGTCATTACATAATTGCGCATAGGTGCTAGCACTCTAAAAGACAAATAGGTAAATAAATTTTTAAAGAAAATAGCGGTAATAATAATACCACAAATAGCACCAAGTGCATACACGGTTCCTTGTTCAAGTATGAGTCTAGAAATAAAATATTTAAGGTAGTTTAAAATGGTTCCGGCAGATAAGCCCCCGCCCGCCATAACAGGTTTAGCTGTGATGAGTTTTTCGGTGCCAAATAAAAGCTGTAAAAATGGAGCCAACATGGCCAGCGAAACCAGCGAAAAAAGGATGGACAGCAGGTTAAACACCACGTAAAGGACAATATTCCTTTTTTGGGTACGGAGGTAAAACAGAATTCGTGAAAAACGCTTCATAAATGATAAAATCGTTAAAACAAGGCAAAGTAACTAATTTTACAGCCAATTAAACGCAAAGAACATGGAGGAAGGAAAACGTCAACGTCAGGTAGCAGGAGCAATACAGGAAGAAATGAATGATATTTTTAGAAGGTTAAACCTTTCTATGATAGCCGGTGGTATGGTTTCCATCTCATCCGTGAAGGTGACGCCCGACCTATTAGAGGCGCGTATTTACTTAAGTCTTTTTCAGGTTCCAGATGCTAAAGAAGTGATGAAAGTGATTGAGTCTAGGGCTTGGGAGATCAAAAAGGAGCTAGCCGACCGTGTAAAGCATCATTTTAGACGTATTCCGGTATTACATTTTTACCACGATGACACATTAGATTATGTGTTTAAGATGGAAGAAATCTTTAAACAAATCAATGTCGAAAAAAAGGCCAACGGTGAATCTGATGGTGCTAAAGAAGGTGATAACGAAGCATCCAACGAAGGGGATGACGCGGTTCAAGAATCAAATTAATTAAGTCTCGTGCAATATTTATTTGCTTGGCGGTATTTTAAATCAAAAAAGTCTACAAGTGCAATCAATATTATTGCATGGGTAAGTGTTACCGCTATGGCAGTTGGTGCAGCAGCACTTATTGTAATTTTAAGTGTATTTAATGGCTTTGAAGATTTAGTAAAAGGCCTCTACACGGATTTTTATGCAGACATGCGCGTGCTTCCTGCGGAGGGGAAACAAATTACCCTTGACAGCAATACAATGTATAAAATTACTTCTATTGAAGGTGTTACTGCAGTTAGTAAAGTAATTGAAGAAAAAGCATTGCTTGCCAATGGCGACTACCAAAGTATTGTTGTTGTTAAAGGTGTAGATAGTGTTTTTGCTAGCACCAATAATATTGGAAAACATATTGTTAGAGGTGGTTATGAAATGGGTGATCTACAAAACCCAGGTATTGTGATGGGTGCAGGTATCGAAAATGCGGTAGGTGCCGATGTTACAAAAGGTGGATTTCCATTAACACTCTATACGCCTAATAAGGGTGCGGGTTTTGACGCTGTAGATGGCATGTTTGCATTTAACATAACAGCAAAGGGTGTCTTTGCAGTACAACAAGAATTTGACAACAAATTTATTTTTACAAACATTGATTTCTTGAGGTACATGCTTTCCATGACGCCAAATCAAGTGAGTGGCCTGGAAATAAAAATTAATGGACGTCCCGAAAAAATAAAAGCAGCCATCCAACATGCAATTGGTAAAAATTTTATAGTTGAAACGCGTTACGAGCAAAACAAAAATTTATATGCTGTAATGCAAATGGAAAAGTGGATCATTTATGGCATCTTAAGTTTGATATTAATTGTTGCAGCATTTAATATGATTGGCGCACTTACAATGCTTGTTTTGGAAAAACAAAAAGATATTGCAGTGCTGAGGGCCATGGGTTCAAGCACCGCGCTCATTCAAAAAATATTTATTACAGAAGGGCTAGTGCTTGCAGGTGTGGGTACTTTTATTGGAACAGCACTCGGCACACTCATTTGTATACTGCAATTAAAATTTAAAATTATTACGCTAGGTGGTGGGGGTAGTTTTATTATCGATTACTATCCTGTAAAATTAATGGCCACCGATTATGTACTCGTGGTTGCCACCATTGCAGTAATTGCACTATTGGCCGCATGGATTCCTGCTAAAAAAGCAAGCCAACAATTGTTATCCTTAAAAAGCTAGTGGCCTCCTAATTAGTAATCACCCAGTGTTTCTGGTAATTGAGAAAGGGCGTCTGCAAGTTGCGCATCATTAGGTGCAATGCCGTGCCACTCGTGTGTACCTTCCATAAAGCTAATACCTTTACCCATTTCTGTTTTCATTAAAATGCAGATAGGCTTTCCTTGACCAGTTAGTGATTTTGCTTTATCAAGTGTTGCAACAACGTCTTCCATATTGTTACCATCCATATCAATAACAGTCCAGTTAAACGCTTCAAATTTGGAGCGTAAACTGTCTAGGTTCATTACTTTTTTAGTAGGACCATCAATTTGTTGACCATTAACGTCGATGGTTGCAATTAAATTATCGCAATTGTTATGTGCCGCAAACATTACAGATTCCCAAATTTGTCCTTCTTGTAATTCGCCATCGCCATGTAAGCAATATACAAGCTTAGCATCACCATTAATTTTTTTAGAAAGCGCTGCACCAATGGCAACACTCATGCCCTGACCTAAAGATCCACTAGCAATTCTAACACCAGGTAGATGTTCGTGTGTAGTAGGATGACCTTGTAAACGGGTATTTAATTTTCTAAAAGTTCCAAGTTCACTCACTTCAAAATAGCCAGATCTTGCAAGTACTGAATAAAATACAGGAGAAATATGACCATTGGATAAGAAAAACAAGTCTTCACCCTTTCCGTCCATAGAAAATGCAGGATTATGGTCTAGGGTATTAAAATACAGCGCCGTTAAAAAATCGGTACAACCAAGAGATCCACCAGGATGTCCGCTCTGAACACCATGCACCATTCTAACAATATCTCTTCTAACTTGAGTAGCCGTATCTTTTAGGGTTTGAATAGACGCCATAATTTGTTTATTTGCTGCGAAGATAAAATTCAAATTCCAATTCTTGTATGAAAAATGACGCTTTCGGTACTATTTATTAGTTTTGCCTTCAAATTGATACAATATGTCTGAAGAACTTGACTTAATAACAGTAGACGCCGAAGATTCTATGAATAAGGCAATAAGCCACTTAGAGCTAGAATTAACCAAGATTAGAGCCGGTAAAGCCAGCCCAACCATGCTTGATGGCATTATGGCCGATTACTATGGCGCCCCAACGCCTATCAGCCAGGTGGCTAATATTAGCGTTTTAGACGTTAGAACCATTAGCATCCAGCCCTGGGAAAAAAACATGCTTGCTCCCATTGAAAGAGCAATTATGATGGCAAATATTGGAGTGACACCTCAAAATGATGGGGTTCAAATTAGACTCTTTATGCCACCCCTTACCGAAGAGCGCAGAAAAGAATTTGTAAAAAGAGCTGCAGGCGAAGGTGAGCAATCAAAAGTTGCCATCAGAAATATTAGACGCGACGCCATCGAGCAAATTAAAAAGTTACAAAAAGACGGTTTAAGTGAAGACGCAGCAAAAGATGCTGAAAAAGTAGTTCAAGATATTACCGACAAATTTATTGCACTTGTAGAAAAGCATTTAGCTGCAAAAGAAAAAGAAATGATGGCGATATAAAAGCGCTTATTTCTTTTGTTTATTGACAATATAAACACCGCACAAAATAATACCGAGCCCAACAAGTCTTAACGGATGGATGGGCTCGTTGTAATATAGGCCTATAGCAAGTGAAACAAATGGGATGGCGTAGGTTACGGTAGATGCAAAAATAATACCAGCTCTTTTTACAAGCACATAAAATAAAATAGAGGCAATAGATGTATTGATGACACCTAGTGTACCGCCTGCTATACTTGCTTCTATCAGCGATGGGTTAGAAAAATCGTAATCAAAATAACCGGTACTAAATAATATAATGCCGGCAGGAATCATGGTAAAACAAAAAGCAACAGAGGCAATATTAATGGCGCTCACTTTTTGCATTTGACTTCCAACCATATTTACATTGAGACCATAAAAAATGGTGGCGAGCACTACAAAAAAGCTATAAGAAAAATTATCAAACTGTAAGGTTTTACCTGCCGTTACTGATAATAGAAGGCCTGCAAAGCCAAGTAGTATGCCAATTATTTTTTGCTGGCTCGATTTTAAATTAAAAAAAGCAATACCCGCAATAATGGTAAAAAGTGGTGTGAGTGCGTTTAAGATGCCAGCAAGTGCGCTATCAATTTTAGTTTCTGCAATACAAAATAAATAAGCTGGAATAAAACTACCCATCACACCGGATAGCACCACCACAAAAAGTTTGTTTTTGGGTATTTGCTTGAGTGCGCTATAACAAAATGGCAAAAGAGCTAGGCCCGAAAAAATCATGCGAAGGGAAGCAACTTGGTAAGGGCTTAAGGGAAAGGATCCGCCCTCTTTCATGCCTACTTTCATGAGCATAAATGAACTTCCCCAAATAATTGACAAAACAATAAATAACACCCAATTAATAAGCTTTTCCCGCACGGCATTGAATTTTGGCGAAGTTCCCCAATTCGAACCTAATAACAGCCCATTTTCTAACAATTTATGGCCCTAAATACCACTTAAGTGGATAAATTTTAACCCCAAACTGCACAATTGAGGCCTGAAGGGGTTTTCTTTGTAGCAAAAGTGTGAAGCTGTGAATGTTCCCAATTATCAAATTAAGTTAGATCAGTTTGAAGGTCCCTTTGACCTTTTATTGTTTTTTATAGAAAGAGACGAACTGGATATTTACAATATCCCCATCACTAGAATTATTAAAGATTTCTTGGAGTTTATTCATCAAGGAGAAAAGCTAAATATTGAACTCTCGAGTGAGTTTATTTTATTTGTATCTACCCTCATGCGCATCAAGGCAAGACTTCTTCTGCCACGTAAAGAAATAGATGCTTCAGGAAATGAAATTGATCCGCGTCAAGAACTAATTGATAAAATATTAGAATACAAGCGCTTCAAAGAAGCTTCTGCGCAAATGGCTGATATGGAAGCAGTGCGCATGCTTATGGTAAAACGTGGTAATCTTCAAAAGGAACTCATTTCAATTGGAGAAGATGCCTCTGAAGGAACTGAAATTCAGAATATCACGATGTTCAAGCTCATGAAGGCTTTTGAAAAAGTGATGCAGCGTGTACATGATCGTCAAAACAAACCGGTGCATACGGTGGTGCGTTACAACTACACCATGGAAGGAAGTAGAGACTACATGCTAGATTTTGTGCGTGGCGAAAAAACAGTTGCTTTTGAAAAAGTATTTGAAATTTGTAACGACCGCGTTCACGCGTTATTTTTATTTTTGTCGACCCTCGAATTAACCCAGCAGAAATACATGAAACTCCTTGTCGGAGGGGGTATGAACAATTTTATTATTGAATGGAATGACAACCGTGAAATTGAACTAAAAGAAGAAGGTCTTACAGATGAAGACCTTCCAAGTAGTTTTACCGATGAAGACGTTCCATTAGAAATGGAGTAGTAATTTGTTTTACCGCGGCTTCAATACCTGCAGCATCATACGCGCACTCTCTATACAATTCTTTGAGTGTACCATGTTCTACAAGTCTATCCGGAATACCTAAAATAGATACATCCGCTTTGTAACCATGCGCATTCATGAACTCAAGTATCGCAGATCCAAAACCACCTACTACGGTACCGTCTTCGACAGTTACAATTTTTGAATAGTTTGTAAATACTTCGTGTAATAAAGTTTCGTCAAGTGGCTTTACAAATCTGATATCGTAATGCGCCGGATCAATACCTTCCGATCTTAAATTTCTGATTGCTGTTGTTGCAAAATTTCCAGGATGACCAAAACTTAAAATGGCCACCTCTTTTCCGTCTTTTATTTTTCGACCCTTACCAATTTCAATAGCTGTTAAAGGTGTTTTCCATTCTGGCATCACACCTTCACCCCTTGGGTACCTAATTACAAATGGTAAGCCCGTGCTATCAAGTTGTGCGGTATACATGAGGTTGCGCAGCTCCTGCTCATTCATTGGAGCACTAACAATTAAATTAGGGATGCAACGGAGGTATGAAATATCATAACAGCCGTGGTGCGTAGGTCCATCTTCGCCCACAAGTCCGGCCCTGTCTAAACAGAGTACGACCGGTAATTTTTGTATCGCTACATCATGCACGACCTGATCAAAAGCACGTTGCATGAATGAAGAATAAATATTGCAAAACACACGCATACCTTGTGTGGCAAGGCCTGCACTAAGTGTTACTGCGTGCTGCTCACAAATGCCCACATCAAAAGCACGGTCAGGCATTTTATCCATCATAAATTTTAAGGAAGAACCACTAGGCATAGCAGGTGTAACCCCCATAATTAGTGGGTTGGCTTCTGCTAATTCTACAAGGGTATGTCCAAAAACATCTTGGTATTTAGGAGCTTGTGGTGTGTCAATTTTTTTCTTGATAATTTCACCAGTTACTTTATCAAACAGCCCTGGTGCATGCCATTTTGTTTGGTCTTTTTCTGCAAGCTCATAGCCCTTACCTTTTGTTGTAATAACGTGTAACAATTTAGGCCCAGGTATGTCTCTTAAATCTTTGAGGGTATCAACAAGGTTGGTAATGTTATGACCATCGATAGGTCCAAAATACCTAAGTTGTAATGCTTCAAAAAGGTTACTACTCTTGCTTACCATCCCTTTCACGCTGGCTTCTAATTTAGAAGCTAGAGATCTTGAAGTAGATTTTCCTACAGGCATTTTGCCTAGTAAATTCCAAATCTCATCCCTTACTTTATTGTAAGTAGGAGACGTGGCAATATCCGTTAAATATTCTTTGAGTGCGCCCACATTTGGGTCGATACTCATGCAGTTGTCATTTAAAATAATAAGCACATCACTATCCGCAACGCCCGCGTGGTTCATGGCTTCAAAAGCCATACCAGCTGTTAAGGAACCATCACCAATAACAGCAATTGACTTTCGGTTTTCACCTTTGTATTTTGCGGCCATAGCCATACCTAATGCTGCAGAAATAGAAGTAGAAGAGTGACCCACACCAAAAGTGTCGTACTCGCTTTCTGATCTTTTAGGAAAGCCACTTAATCCTTTGTATTTTCTATTGGTAACAAACTGGTCTCTACGACCCGTTAATATTTTATGTCCATACGCCTGATGGCCTACGTCCCATACGAGCTGATCGTATGGTGTGTTATAAATGTAATGAAGGGCAACGCTTAATTCAACAACGCCAAGGCTGGCAGCAAAATGCCCACCATGCACACTTACAATATCAATGATATATTGGCGTAATTCATTGCAAACTTGATGCAACTGATCTTTTGGGATCTTTTTGAGGTCATCGGGGTTATTGATGTTCCCTAAGAGTGCTCCTGGCCTTATTTCCATGCAAAAAGTTAGTTTAGGTTGTAAAAATAGGTATTTCGTGTGAAGCAAAACACCTTTCCTACAATAGAAACATCGCACAAAACCAAAGGTTCACCCCTTCTTCACTTTATTTTATGCCAACCAAGGTTGGTTTTTGCCTTTCTTCCTTAATTTACCCCTTTTGGGGTGCTTAATTTTTATATTTGTAGCTATGTCTAGAAGAAATAACCGTGTTTATTGGTGGTGTCAGGTAGGCGGCTGGTTTTCCTATGGGTTAACCATGATTTTTTTCGCTTTCATTTTTGACAGTAAGCCCAATCCCGTTTTTTATCCAAGACTGGGAATTACCATTGTATCTGGTATTTTATTTACCCATTTGTTTAGAACCCTGATTGTTCAGTTTAAGCTAAGGCCCCCATTCCCATTTCAGAAATGGTGGCTCTTGGTGGTGCTGTTTTTTGGCGTCGTTGTTTTTTATAGTTTAACCAATAGTGCTATTGTGGAGTGGGTGGGTCTTTATGATCCAAGAATTAAATTTTCTGTAAAAACGCGGTTCTTTTCCAATTTAATTTTTGATTCGCCCATGATATTTATTTGGATTAGCATTTATTATGTATGGCATTATGTTCAACTAGGGCGCATGAATGAAATTCAAAAAGTAAGACTTGAAACGCTCGTGAAGGAGCTTGAATTAAAAACCATTAAAGCGCATATCAATCCGCACTTTATTTTTAATGCACTGAATAGCATTAGAGCCCTTGTAGATGAAAATCCAGAGCGCGCAAGAACAGCCATCACAGAGCTTAGCAATATTTTGCGCAGCAGTATGCAAGCCGAAAAACTTGAAACCGTAACGCTCGAAAAAGAGCTTTCTATTGTAAAAGATTATTTAGCACTTGAAACCATTAGATTTGAAAGTAGGTTACGTGTTGTGTATCATATTGACGAAGACACACTGGATCAACCCGTACCACCTATGATGCTGCAAACACTTGTTGAAAATGCCATCAAACATGGTATTGGTAAGCAAAGAGATGGGGGCGTTGTTGAAATATGGTCCGATTTTAAAAACGAACACCACCAACTTATGATAAAAAATACGGGTGCTATTGAGGAAGATTTAGATATTGATAATAGTGGCTTTGGTATTAGTAGTACCAAAAATAGACTCGCATTGCTTTTTGGAAATAAAGCAGACTTTTTTATTCAAAATACAAAAGATCATATGGTGGAGGCTGTTGTGAGACTTCCTTTATCTACAAACAATAAATAATTTCAATAGAAAATACGATGGCCATAAAAGCAATTATTATTGATGACGAACGACTAGCACGTAATGAATTAAAAAAATTATTGTTAGATCATGCCGACATTGAAGTGCTGGATGAGGCTTCTAATGTAGATGAGGGCATCGAAAAAATTGAACTGCACAATCCCGACCTTATTTTTTTAGACATTCAAATGCCAGGAAAAACAGGGTTTGATTTACTAGCAGAAGTAGAGCGTGCACCCAAAGTAATTTTTACTACAGCCTACGACGACTATGCCATCAAAGCGTTTGAAGTAAATGCCCTTGATTATTTATTAAAACCCATCGAGCCCAAGCGGTTGTCTGATGCCATTCAAAAATTACAGGCCGAACTCTTTAAAGAACAAATTGGTTTTCATGGTAACAACCGTGGTCCGTTAACAGAGCAAGACCAGGTGTTTGTAAAAGATGGGGAGCGTTGTTGGTTTGTGAAACTGGGTGAGATTCGGCTTTTTGAGAGCGTAGGTAACTATGCAAAAGTGTTTTTTGATAGTAATAAGCCGCTCATATTAAAATCTTTAAATGCACTAGAGGAGCGCCTCGATGATCGCATGTTTTTTAGGGCCAATCGAAAGCATATCATTAATCTGCGTTGGATTGATAAAATTGAACCTTACTTTAATGGGGGACTCATTGTAGAGTTAAAGGGTGGCGAAAAAATTGAAGTGAGTAGACGACAAACCGTTAAGTTCAAAGAAATGATGAGCTTGTAAGCTTCTTAATAATTAGCTGTATTTTAGTTGGCTCCAACATACAATTCAAATAAATGGTTTTTATGAAAAAAATAAATATTCTATTTGCTGGTTTGCTACTCGTTGTTTTTGCGCAAGCGCAAAATGTAGACAAGCTTATCAAAGAAAAAGAGGTAAGACGTATCGAAACGATACTTGCTGCAGACGATATGCAGGGGCGTAGAACCTTTACGCCAGGTATCGAAAAAGCGGCTGCTTTTATTGTAGACGAGTTTAAGGCAACTGGTCTGCAAACCCTTAATAACAGTGGTTCTTACTTGCAGTCTTTTGCGATGGTGCGCACAAAATTTTTAGGAGCATCGGGCACTTTTGATGGTGCTGCTTTAGATAAAAAAGACATTGTAGTTATTACCACGCAGGCCAATCTAGCGGTGAATGAAACATCTGGTTTTGAAAAAATTACAATTGGAAAAACGGCCAATTTAATGAGTGAAGCGCGCAAGCTTACGGGTTTAAAAAAGAATGCGCTTGTTATTGTAGATACTAGTTTTGCAAAAACATTTAGTGGACTTACAAGGCTCAAGTCTAATTTATTTAAATCTGACAAGTCGGTGGTTTTTGTATTAAGTGCTACAAACCCTACTGGCTATAGCATTGAAGCCAAGCATGAAATCACTGAAATGCCACTTGCCAATGTGGTAGGTGTACTTCCTGGTAAATCTAGACCCGAAGAAATTGTAATTTTTAGTGGACATTATGATCATTTGGGAATTACCAGTAAAGACAGAAATGGCAATGTTATAGCCGATTCTATTTTTAATGGCGCCAATGATGATGCAGCTGGTACCACTGCTATGATGGTACTCGCTAAATATTTTAAAGCCCTGAATAACAACGAGCGTACCCTAGTATTTGCTGCATTTACTGCAGAAGAAGTAGGTGGCTTTGGTGCTACTTATTTTTCAAATCAATTGGATCCTGCTAAAGTAATGGCCATGTTTAATTTAGAAATGATTGGATCCGAAAGTAAGTGGGGTAAAAATTCTGCGTTTATTACAGGCTTCGAAAAAACAGATATGGGTAAAATTTTGCAAGCTAATTTAGAAGGCACCGATTTTACTTTTTATCCAGATCCATATCCTTCTCAAAATTTATTTTACCGTTCAGACAATGCAACCCTTGCTAGACTAGGTGTTCCGGCTCACACCATTTCTACAACTAAAATAGATACCGATCCGTATTACCATAAAGCAACCGATGAAATAGGCACCATTGATACCGGTAATATGACAAGAATTATCAAGGCTATTGCACTAAGTGCTCGTGGTATTGTTAGCGGTAAAGACACACCAACGCGTGTGAATACCGCCGATTTAAAATAGAAAACAAGCCAACGTTACTACTATTTGTATCCAGCGAATAAGGATGGACACTAGTATTGGCGTTGGCTTGTTAGTTATTTACAAACTACTAATACCCATCATAAGGCCAGGTCCAACCCACGTTTGCACCACCATCAGATACAGCGTCATAAAATGGCCATCCATGTGCCGCTGATGCTGGTAAAAATGATTTGTCAATACCAAATCCCCAGCCTTGATTTCTTAGTGCGCCTGCAAAATAAGAGACCCTCGAAATTTTTAGCTGCTTGATAATTTCATCTTGTGAGCTCCTTTTAATTTGATAGTCGATACTACCTTCTACCGTAGTTCCATCGGAAACTTCAAGGGTCGTGCTAAGAGAGCCCGTAAATACGATTTCTGCATTATTATCGTCTTCATAGATCGCAAAAACCTGTTCTTTGTTATCAACTACCCAATCGGCGTCCCAAACCGCATAAACACGGAGCCATTGTTTTTTGCGAATAGTGCCACGTTCAAATTTTACAGATGTTTTGTCTTCAAATTCGGTGATTTGATGACCCACTAATTTCAGGTACCCACTTGCCCTGCAATAAGCAATTTCTGATCCGCCACCGTTGCCGGTAAAGCTAATGAGCCTGTCATATTGTACTTTACAAATAGCATCACCCACATACACCCGGTTAATACTTGGTGTTGTAACAACAGGTGGCGTTACATTGGCGTCCTGTGTTTGATAAGGTTCTATGCCATTAATACCTACAATATGTGTAGGATGGGTAAATACATAATCGTCATTTACAACAACAGGGCGGTATTCTACAAGTACGCCACCTCTGTAATAAGGCTGAAAACCAAATGCCTCATCAGCTTCGGCGCTTGCTGCCACGAGGCTTGCTACCGGACCATAGCTGTCTCCACTTGCCGAAATATCATATTCGGAACTGTACGGAAAATAGATACTAACCTCGTTGCTATTATTTACATAGCCATCGTTGTGTAATTGGCTAGCAAGTAGTCCATTAGGTACATCGTTAGTTTGCACTTTACCTAAAAAGGCCATTAGTTTGGTGTCGCTTTTTTCATTTACTGCTGTCCAAAAGTTGTCTGAAAATGCTTGAAGGTTTACATTCCATTTTGTGCAGAGTGCTACAAACTTTTTGTTTGCTGGAAGTATGCTTTGACCCGTATTGATGAGGTCTTTTAATAAAACCGATTCGTCGGTGTAGGCTTTGGAATAAACGGCGGCATTTACCAGTTTTAGATTCCTTTTTTCTTTGTAGAGGTCCTCTAAAATAAGTGTGATTTTTTCGAGGTTACTAACAAGTTCAATTTGATCATACGTAATTGGTTTTTGGTATACTTTACTTTCATCGATACCACCCTTTTGGTAATCGACAGCATTTTTTTTACAACTAACAAATGCAGCAAGAAGCGTTAGTGCAAGCAAGCCTTTTTTTAGGTTCATTAACATGGTGCTTTATTTTAGATGAATAGAATGTGGTTGGATAGCTATCTAATGCAACCTATTCTATTCAACACCTGTTTATGTTACGTGAAAACCGCAGAAATTAATTCAAGGCTCAAGTAAATTATTATTGCGAATTAGTTCTGATATTTTCCGCAAGGGCAGGCAAAAAAATAACCGACCAATAGGTCGGTTATTTGACTACAACAACTATTTATTTTTTTAAAAACAATAACTCAATCCGCCCCCTAAGTAGGTGTTAATATCGCCGTGTACATCATTTGAAAAATCGGCACGAAAACCAATAAAAAAATGATCCTTAATGGCAAATTGTTGTTGCACTGCAATGCGGTAACCCATGCCAAAATGATTTTCTGTTTCAAGTACTGATTTCCGAATGACACCATAAAAGGTATCATAAATAAAACCTACACTTTTTTCGGAAGTCGATTGTGTAATACCTAATGTTGGACCGATTGTCACACTAAATCCATCCATCGAATGTTTAAAGGGGTGGTATTTAAAGGTAGCCCAGCCCGATGTTTTGCTGGTTTGACCATAACTTGATTCTTCAAAAACTCCATTGGGGTGTAAAATATGTACAGGCTTTCTAATACCCGTTTCAAAATTGAGTCCAAAGCCAACTTGAAAAGCAGGAAAAGGACGCACCGATTTTTTAAAAACAGATTTTTCTACAGCCACTAAAAGGCCATAACCATTTACATCACCTGTGCCAAACAACACTTGCCCCACAGATAAATGCGCTGTATAAGTAGGCTTTGGTTTGAATTGATTAGTACTTGTATTTGTTTGAGCGCAGATACTGCTAGCCAAGATTAGGCTTACTGCAAACAGGGTAACCGGTAACATGTTGTTGATTCGCATTGGGGGTGGATTTATGTTATAAAATAGATCTGTAATTGATCATTCATAACTGCAACATATGTTGTTAAGTTATTACATAACCCTGTATTTCCCGCAGGTTTAACAATTCAAAAATATTTACGGTAAATACGAGAAAATAGATAGTTTATCCCGCTGTTATTTTGCCCGATGCGTGTATCGCTGCGCTCATTTCTTTGATGAGGCTTGGGTCTTTTTCAATGGCATTACCAATAACAATCATATTAGCGCCGGCCTTGCAATTGAGGTATGCTTTTTCAGGATCTGTAATACCTCCGCCCACAATCAGTGGAATGTCAATAGAACCTGCTACAGCGCTAATCATAGCCTCCGAAATAGGCGTTTGAGCACCACTTCCTGCATCCATGTATATGAGCTTCATGCCTAGCATTTCGCCTGCCATAGCAGTGCACATCGCAATTTCATGTTTATTGGAAGGAATAGGTGATGCATTGGAAATGTAGGAAACCGTGGTAGGTGCGCCACCATCAACTACCATATAGCCAGTTGGCATGATTTCGAGCCCCGATTTTTTAACAAAAGGAGCACTTATTACGTGTTGTCCTATCAGTAATTCTGGGTTACGCCCTGATATCAAAGACAGGTATAATAGGGCGTCTGCGTATTTTGACACTTGTGAAGGGGATCCGGGAAACAAGATAACTGGGATGTTACAAGCGGCCTTTATTTGCTGTACACAAGCATCTAAGTGATTTGAAATAACCAAACTTCCGCCTACAAAAAAATAATCTACTTTAGCCTCTAAACCCAATTGTACCAAATGTTCTAGGCTTTTTGCGTCTACTTTATCGGGGTCTATTAAGACCGTAAAAAGC
Source organism: Bacteroidota bacterium (assembly GCA_041173245.1). Taxonomy (GTDB): domain Bacteria; phylum Bacteroidota; class Bacteroidia; order Chitinophagales; family Chitinophagaceae; genus Sediminibacterium. The sequence continues at coordinate 16,296 of JBEDIY010000031.1, forward strand.
GGGCGACCTGCTTTTTTTGATTCGAGTAGCTGTAAATAAACGTTCGGGCTCATGAAGTGGTACAATAGTCGTCCTGCAAAAATGCAGAAAAGTTTTTGTTAAACGCAATTATCTCGCATTTGTTTCTGCGATTTAGCATTCTAAACATCTCTTACTCCTTCATTTTCAATGAGTCATGTAAAATACCCGCTAAAACCACGTTTTTACTAAGGGAAAAAGCCCAATACCACCTTAATATAATTTTTTTTGTTGCTAACATTTGGGGGAAAATGGGTCAAATTCAGTCCTGATTTGAACTCTCAAATTGTTCAAATTCCTTATCCACAGCCTGTTAATATTTAGGGTCTTGTTTTGTGCGCAGGTAAAGATATTTTCGTCGACCGCTTAACAATTTGTTATGATTTCGGGACCCCATTAAATAATTCGTTTAAATCGACACCCAGTATGGCCAACGCTCGCACAAAAAAAGGCTTACAATTTAGCCGCCGATTCACCAAGGATGGTGTTTCTCCTTTTGACTTATTTGAGTACGACTACCGTGATAGCGTAATCAAAAACCCGAATGGTGAAAAGGTATTTGAAATGACAAACGTAGAAGTTCCAAAACAATGGAGCCAAATTGCTACGGATATCTTAGCACAAAAATATTTTAGAAAAGCAGGCGTTCCACAAGCTGATGGTTCACTAGGAAGAGAAACTTCTGTGAAGCAGGTTGCACACCGTATGGCAAATTGTTGGAGAGTATGGGGAGAGCGTTATGGTTATTTTGCAACTACAAGTGATGCACAAGTATTTTATGAGGAATTAGTATATAGTATTTTAAACCAAGCTTGTGTGCCTAATTCGCCACAATGGTTTAATACAGGATTACACGAAAGCTATGGTATTACCGGTGGTGCACAAGGTCATTATTATGTAGATCCAACCGACAAGCAATTAAAGCGTTCAACAAGTGCGTATGAGCGTCCTCAACCACATGCCTGCTTCATTCTAAGCGTGAGCGACGATTTAGTAAATGAAGGTGGTATCATGGATTTATGGACACGTGAAGCGCGTATCTTTAAATATGGTTCTGGTGTGGGTACAAACTTCTCACAAATTAGAGGAGCGAACGAAAAATTATCTGGTGGTGGTTCTTCTAGCGGACTCATGAGTTTCCTTAAAATTGGAGACCGTGCTGCTGGTGCCATTAAATCTGGTGGTACAACACGTAGAGCGGCTAAAATGGTTTGTCTCGATTTAGACCATCCAGAAATCATGGAGTTTATTAACTGGAAAGTTCAGGAAGAGAAAAAAGTAGCGGCGCTTATTGCAGCTGGTTATGATAATAGTTACGAAGGAGAAGCATATGCAACTGTTTCGGGTCAAAACTCAAACAACTCTGTTCGTATTCCAAATACATTCTTTAAAGCATTAAAAGAAGATGGCAATTGGGATTTAAAAGCACGTACCGATGGACGCGTAATGCAATCTATCCCTGCACGTCAAGTATGGGATGCGATTTCAGATGCTGCATGGCAGTGTGCTGATCCAGGAACACAATACGATACTACCATTAACGAGTGGCATACTTGCCCTAAAGGTGGTCGTATCAATGCTTCTAACCCTTGTTCGGAGTACATGTTCTTAGACAATACTGCATGTAACTTGGCTTCTATCAACTTACGTAAATTCTTCAATGAAGATGATAATTCGTTTGATGTAGAAGGTTTTGAATATACGACAAGATTATGGCAGACTGTACTCGAGGTATCTATTTTAATGGCGCAGTTCCCTTCTAGAGAAGTAGCACAATTGTCTTACGATTACAGAACTACAGGTCTAGGTTTTGCCAACCTTGGTTCTATGTTAATGGTAAGTGGTATTGCATACGATTCTGAAGAAGCGCGTGGTATTGCTGGTGCTATCACCGCTATCATGACGGGTATTGCATACAAAACTTCTGCAGAAATGGCTTCGTTTTTAGGTGCTTTTGATAAGTACGAAGAAAACAAAGAAAACATGCTACGTGTAATGCGCAACCACCGTGCTGCTGCTTACGATGCAGATGATGCATATGTAGGATTAGAAATCAAGCCTCAAGGTATTAAGGCAAAATATACACCAGATGTGCTTTTAAAAGCGGCAACCAAAGCTTGGGATGACGCGGTACAATTAGGTGAAAAATATGGTTACAGAAATGCACAAACAACGGTAATTGCACCTACAGGAACCATTGGTCTTGTAATGGATTGCGATACAACAGGTGTGGAGCCAGACTTTGCACTCGTGAAGTTTAAGAAATTATCTGGTGGTGGATATTTCAAAATCATCAACCAGTCTGTACCACAAGCGTTAAAGAATTTAAAATACGCACCTGCAGAGGTTGATGCGATTGTAAATTATGCAGTGGGCCATGCAAGCTTCGAAGATGCTCCATTTGTGAATTCTGCAGCTTTATTGGCAAAAGGATTTTCTCAAGCAGAAATTGATAAATTAAATGGTGCTGCTAAATCTGCATTTGAAATCGGATTTATTTTTAACCGCTTTACCCTAGGTGATGCTTGTATGGAGCGTCTAGGATTTAAAGAAGAGCAGTACGCTGATTGGAGCTTTAATTTATTAGAAGCCATTGGTTTCACAGAAGAACAAATTGAAGCAGCCAATGATTACGTATGTGGTACCATGACAATCGAAGGTGCTCCACTATTAAAAGACGAACATTTATCTGTATTTGATTGTGCCAACAAGTGTGGTCAAAAAGGTGAGCGTTATATTCACGCACATGGTCACATCAGAATGATGGGCGCTTGTCAACCATTCTTATCAGGTGCGATTTCAAAAACCATTAACCTGCCAAACGAAGCAAGCGTTTCTGATATTTCTGAAAGCTATATGTTAAGTTGGGAATTAGGCTTAAAAGCAAATGCGATTTACAGAGATGGTTCTAAATTAAGTCAACCATTAAGTAACAAATCAGACAAGAAAAAGAAAACGGATGACACTGTTTCTGAAACTGCTGAAACAGCTACTGTAACTGCATCAGAAGCAGGTTCAAGCATTGTTGATTTAGGTCAATTAACCGTAGAAGAATTATTAGAAGAAGTTCAAAAAAGAATGAATGCTTCTACCGATACCAAATTGAAACGTTTATTATCTGGCATCGTAGAAAAGAAATCTTTACCTTCTAAGCGCAGAGGCTTTACGCAAAAAGCAAAAATTGGCGGACAAGTTATTTTCTTACGCACAGGTGAATATGCAGATGGCACTTTAGGTGAAATCTTTATTGATCTTGCAAAAGAAGGTTCTACTTTAAGAAGCTTTATGAACTGCTTTGCGATTGCAATTTCTGTAGGCCTACAATATGGTGTGCCGCTAGAAGAATTTGTAGAGAAGTTTGTATTTACCAAATTTGAACCTTCAGGTATGGTAGATCATCCAAATATTAAAACCACCACTTCACTTGTAGATTTTGTGTTTAGAGCGCTTGCTTACGAGTACTTAAATAGAACAGATTTAGTACACGTGTTAGATCGCCCTCAAGTAGAAAATACAGGAGCAGAAGACGGTGAAGCTACTTTACTAGGTAAGCCAGAATTAAGTAGCATCCGCGTAACAGCGCCTGCAACAGCGCCTGCACAAAAAATGCAATACGCTACCGCAGCAGCTCCAGCTGGAATGGACGCTGTAAATGCAGCAGCAAAAAACATGCAATCTGACGCCCCAGCATGTAATACTTGCGGACATATCACCATCAGAAGTGGTACTTGCTACAAGTGTTTAAACTGCGGAAACAGCATGGGTTGTAGCTAGTTAAACAGAGTTTGAATCTATTTTCACAAAACCGTTCCAAAATCAATTGGAGCGGTTTTTTTTGCTTAAAAAATCTTATTTTCATTCCTGATAATTAATACCTGCAAAAAAATTACACATGGGAGAATTTCAAATTAAAAAAACGGCTAAGCAGTACGACGCAGTCATTGTGGGATCGGGTGCTGGTGGCGGTATGGCTGCTTACGTTTTAGCGAGTGCAGGACTAAAGGTTTGCTTATTAGAAGCAGGTGCCGATTATGATCCAGTAAAGCATTCTTCTCAATTAAAAAATCCATGGGAATCTAAACGCAGAGGTGCCAGTTCTAAGTACCGTCCGTTTGGTGAATTTGATGGCTGTTTTTGGGGTTGGGAAATTGATGGTGAGCCGTATACCATGGCTGAGGGGTCTCAAAAATGGGATTGGTGGCGTGCCCGTATGATTGGTGGAAGAACCAACCATTGGGGTCGTATCTCCCTTCGTTTTGGTCCCAAAGATTTTAAACGACATAGCATTGATGGCCTCGGTGCCGACTGGCCTATTGGTTACGAAGATGTAAAACCTTATTACGATAAAATAGATCAACTACTAGGTGTGTTTGGTACCAATGAAGGATTAGAAAATGATCCGGATGGTATTTTTTTACCCCCACCAAAGCCAAGACTGCATGAACTATACATGAAAAAAGCGGCTGTTAGCGCTGGTATTCCTGTATATCCTTCCCGTTTATCTGTTTTAACAAAGCAAATTAATAAAGATAGAGGAGAGTGTTTCTACTGTGGACAGTGCAATAGAAGTTGCAAAATTGCTGCCGATTTTTCTTCTTCAACAGCGCTTATTAGACCTGCGGTACAAACAGGAAATGTAGATGTAATAACGCAAGCGATGGCCCGTGAAGTGCTTACCAACAAAGAAGGTAAAGCAATAGGTATTGCTTACGTAAATAAAATGGATGGTCTCGAATATCAAGTACAGGGCCGTGTGGTGGTACTTGCAGCAAGTGCTTGCGAAACAGCGCGTTTAATGCTCAATTCAAAATCACAACGTCATCCAAACGGAATAGCCAATAGCAGTGATGTGTTAGGTAAATATTTACACGATTCTACGGGTGCTGCATTAGGTGGTGTCTTACCAGACTTATTTGACCGCAAACGTTACAACGAAGATGGTGTTGGTGGTATGCATATTTATACACCTTGGTGGCTTGATAATAAAAAAGCAAAACTAGATTTCCCGCGTGGATACCACATTGAGTATTGGGGTGGTATGACCCAACCTTCTTATGGTTTTGGTTTTGGCATGCAAGGGCTTAACGGAAAATTTGAAGTGCATGGTAAAACAAAAGAAGCTGGTGGATATGGTGCTTCTTTAAAAGAAGACGCACGTTTCTTTTATGGTGCTAGCGTAGGTATGGGGGGAAGAGGTGAAGCGGTTCCAAACATTGATAACTATTGTGAAATTGATCCTACTGTGGTTGATAAATATGGCATTCCGGTGCTTCGTTTTCATACCAAGCACTCTGATTATGAAATCAATCAGGCCAAGCATATGAAAGAAACCTTCAAAGAAATCATGCACAACATGGGTGCTATTATTACTTGGGGTGGAGAAGATGATGCGTCTAACAATTACGGCCTTTCAAATCCAGGAAACATTATTCATGAAGCAGGAACAGCGCGCATGGGTAACGATAAAAAAACATCGGTGTTAAACAAATGGAGTCAGGCGCATGATTGTGAAAATTTATTTTGTGTAGACGGAAGTCAGTTTACTTCACAAGCCGATAAAAATATCACTTGGACAATTTTGGCACTTAGTATGCGTGCAAGCGAATACATTGTAGACCAACTTAAAAAACAAAATCTGTAACTTTTAATACGATTATTATGGACAGAAGAAAATCCATCAAAGCCCTTGTTGTAGGTACCGTTGCTACGGGTGTAGTGGTGCAGGCCTGCAAAAGTTCTGATGATAAAAAAGTAGCAGCAGACGCGGAAGCTTTATTAGCAGACCGCATGCAAGAAGAAAAAGACCACTTAAAAAAAGTGGAGGCAGAGCTTGAATTTTTTACGGCGCATGAACTAGCCACTATTACGGTACTTTCAGATATTATTGTGCCTAAAGACGCCGTAAGCGGCAGTGCCACAGAAGCCAAAGTGCCCGATTTTATTGCTTTTATTGTAAAAGATATGCCAGAGCATCAAACGCCTATGCGTGGAGGCCTACGCTGGCTTGACATGCAGTGCTTCAAGCAGTTTGACAAAGCTTTTGTAGACTGTACTGCAGCAGACCGCATTAAAATGGTAGATCAAATTGCCTACCCAGAAAAAGCAGATCCTAAAAACAAACAGGGGGTTACCTTTTTTAACCTCATGCGTGATTTAACGCTTACTGGTTTTTACACTTCAGAAATGGGTGTTAAAGATTTAGGGTATGCGGGCAATGTTCCTAATAAATGGAATGGTGTGCCTGCCGAAGTTTTAAAAGAAAAAGGCCTAGCCTATACCGATAAAGAAAATAAAGAGTGTGTGAGCTATTCTTAATTAGCTCACACCACTTCCTGGGTTAATATTTTCTGATGGATTGATAAAATGTAATTTACCGTTTGCATCTTCAGCCATAAGTATCATACCGTTACTTTCTATCCCCCTCATTTTGCGTGGTGCTAAATTAACCACTACGGTTACTTGCTTTCCAACAATACTTGCTGGTTCAAAATGGTGTGCAATACCAGAAACAATGGTGCGTGTTTCGAAACCTAGGTCTACACTGAGTTGTAGGAGTTTATCGGCCTTTTCAACTTTAGAAGCGGCAACAATAGTTCCTACACGCAAATCTATTTTAGCAAAATCATCAAATACAATTTCTGGCTTCACAGCAGCTATTGCAGATGTTGTTGGCGAATTAGTTGTGGTTGCTTCCATTTTTTTTGTTTGAGCGGCGTCATTTAATTTTTGAATTTGCGCTGCAATTTCTTCGTCTTCAATTTTTCTAAATAATAATTCTGGTGCGCGAAGGGTATAGCCCACGCTTAATAGTTTTAAGCTGCCCGCATTTTCCCAGTCTAATATTTTATCTACCACTTTTAATAAATGGCAAATCTTTTTTGCAGTAAATGGTAAAAATGGTTGCGCCAAAATAGCCAGGTTAGCAGTAAGCTGTAAGCAAAGATGTAAGCAGTTATCTATTTGTTTTTGTGCAGCCGGATTCTCTGCAACTTGTTTAGCAACAATCCAAGGCTCTTTCTTTTGCATGTAACCATTACCAATTCTAGCAAGTGCAATCACTTCAAAAAGCGCTTCTCTAAAACGGTACCCTTCAATGAGCTCGCCTACTTTTTTAGCAGTTGCTGCAATGGCTTCTTTAACAGCGATGTCTTCACTATCTTCTATATCTATGTGGTATGGAGGTACTTTGCCACCGCATAATTTGTGCATGAGCACGAGAGAGCGGTTTATAAAATTACCATACACACTTACGAGTTCTGAATTAATGGCGTCTTGGAATCCCTTCCACATAAATTCGCTATCCTTTGTTTCTGGCGCAATTTGAGTGAGGTAATACCTGAGTGCATCAGCCATTTGACCACCACCATTTTCTTTGTTGACAAAGTCTGTGATGTAATCCTGCATGTCTAATTTCCAGTTTCTGGAAGTGCTCATTTTATCACCCTCCAAATTCATAAACTCGTTGGCAGGAACATCGGTGGGTAAAATATTTCCGTGGAGTTTGAGCATCACCGGAAAAATAATACAGTGAAAAACAATATTATCTTTTCCAATAAAGTGCACCAGCTTGGTGTCTTTATCTTCCCAATAAGGTTTCCAATCGTTACCGGTATTTAGGGCCCACTGTTTAGTGGCACTGATATAACCAATAGGTGCATCAAACCAAACATATAGCACTTTGCCATCGGCACTTGCTAAGGGAACTTTTACGCCCCAATCTAAATCACGTGTAACAGCGCGTGGCTGCAAACCACCATCTATCCAACTCTTACACTGCCCAACCACACTAGGTCTCCAGTCATTTCCATGTTCTTCTAAAATCCAATTACGTAAAAAATCTTCATGTCTATTAAGTGGTAAGTACCAGTGCTTGGTTGTTTTTTTAATAGGGGCATTGCCACTTAGCGTACTTACTGGATGTATTAATTCTTCGGGACTTAAACTCTTGCCACATTTCTCGCACTGATCGCCATAAGCACTATCATAACCACAAGAAGGACAAGTGCCTTTAATGTAACGGTCTGCTAAAAATGTTTGTGCACTCTCGTCAAAATATTGTTCTGTTTCTTTTGTTTCTAAATCGCCGTTGGCTTCAAGCTTTGTAAAAAATTCTTGCGCTGTTTGGTGGTGCAGCGGATCACTGGTGCGGTGGTATACATCAAATGCAATACCTAGGTCTTTAAAGTTTTGTTCCATTAAAGGATGGTACTTGTCAATAATGGCCTGCGCCGTGGTTCCTTCTTTGGTAGCCTGAATTGGAATGGCGGTACCATGCTCGTCACTTCCGCAAACAAATACCGCATCTCTTTTTTGTGCTTTTAAATAACGCACGTAAATATCGGCAGGAAGATAAGCGCCCGCCAGATGTCCTATATGTTTTTGCCCATTCGCATATGGAAGGGCTGCTGTAATTAAATATCGTTTGGGTGTACTCATAATAGGTTACAAAAGTACAAAAGAAGCACCGTTCTCTAAAGCCTTTTTGAAACGGCTTGTCTATACTGCTTGAAAATCTTAAATTGCCGCATGATCAAAATTCCACCCTACCTTAAAAAGGGCGACACCATTGGTATTGTTTGCCCATCGGGCACCCTTTCTGCTAAAAAAGCAGCAACTTGTATTAGCACCCTCGAAGCTTGGGGTTACAAAGTAAAAGTTGGCAAAACCCTAGGTACGCAGCATCATTATTTTTCCGCTACCGACGAGGCGCGCGCCGCAGATATGCAGGCCATGTTAGATGACAATTCGGTACATGCGGTATTATGCGGTAGAGGCGGATATGGCATGAGTCGGATTATTGATTTACTCAATTTTAAAAAGTTTACAAAGCATCCAAAATGGGTGATAGGTTTTAGTGATATCACACTACTACACAATCATTGTACGGAAGTATTAAAAACAGCCTCACTGCATGCACCCATGGCTGGTGCTTTTAACAACGGAGGGGCTAATAACGAGTGGGTACTTTCTTTAAAACAAGCGCTACAAGGTAAAAAAGCAAATTATAAAGCGGCAACACATGCGCTTAATAGAATAGGAAAAGCAAAAGGTAAATTAGTAGGTGGAAATTTAACCCTAGTTGCACACGCTGTTGGATCGGTGTCTAGTTTAAAAACAAAAAACACCATTTTATTTTTAGAAGATATTGGTGAATACAAATACAACATCGACCGAATGATGCTTCAATTAAAAAGAAGCGGCATGCTTAAAAACCTTGCTGGGCTTATTGTTGGAGGCTTTACGCAAACTAAAGATTCGGACCCGGCTTTTGGCGCAACCGCGTATGAAATTATTGAGGCAGCAGTTGCTGGATACCAGTATCCGGTGTGTTACGATTTTCCAGTAAGTCACGACAAAGAAAACTATGCCCTCAAGCATGGCATGCAGTATGAACTAGAGGTAACCCCTAAAAAAGTAAGTTTGAAGGAAGTGTAGTTTACTTATCCTATTGCAATTTCTTCTTCATCATCTGATCCTTCAAAATCTGTGCGCTTTAAATTTAAATTAGAAACGGGCGCCACAATTAAAGGAAATTTTTCGACGGTTACATTACTCGGATCGAGTCCAAAGCCACGCTCTTCACCAAGGCTAATTTCTTTGAGCCAGAAATAAAGTTTCATGATCACTCTTTCTATAATTGGAAGTTCATTGTCTTGGCTTAAATATTTTTCAAGTACAATAAATTGAAAATCGCCCACCACATTATTTTTTTCTAAGCTTTCGTAACGGCTGGTAATGTTCACTTCTTTATTGGTTACGAGGTCTTCCACCACTTTTCTAAACATCAGGTTAATGCGCTGTTCCATTCTAAAGCCAAGCCTAAATTCGACCCTAATTATATCGTTTGGTATAATATGTTCTACCGAGTATTCACAAGTGTATGGCTCGTCTATAACGTCTACGTGCACAAACCAATAAATATCGGCACGTTTTGGTTTTTTATTCAAAATAGAATAGATGATTTTGTGCTCAATTTCCTTGTGGTTATTGGCACTGGTCATATACACTAGGTGTGTTGCATATTTAGGAATGGATTTGTCGTTACTAAGTTCCTGAATCATTGGAATGTAGTCCTCTAAATGCACAAACTCTACGTATCTGTTTTTGATTTTTCTGCTTCTAAACCAAACATACATCACAGCAAATAATGCGCCACCAACAATGAGTGTTACATAACCACCATGCATGAATTTTTCTAGGTTGGCCACTAAAAATGAACTCTCAATGAGTAAATAAACAACAAGGTAAAAATAAATCCAGGCTGGAGCCGTTCGTTTGCTTACCAAAAAGTTAGCAAACAAAATGGACGTACTAATCATGCAAAGGGTAATGGCTAAACCATAGGCAGCGCCCATGTTAGCGGATTTTTGAAAGTACAAAGTGATACCCACGCAACCTACAAATAGTAAAAAACTAATACCTGGAATATACAATTGTCCTTTTTCTTCGGTTGGATAATTGATTTTCATTTTAGGCCATAAGTTAAGTCGCATGGCTTCACTGATAAGTGTAAAAGATCCAGAAATTAATGCCTGGCTCGCAATAATAGCAGCACCTGTAGCAATGATAATACCAATTAGTTTAAACCACTGTGGCATAATACCAATAAATGGGTTAAAGCCATCTGCCATAACCGCTGCTGGAATAATTTGCCCTTTATACTGTGCAAGTAACCAAGC
>JBEDIY010000032.1:0-2943 GCA_041173245.1 Bacteroidota bacterium
GTCCCATAGCGCCATCATCTGTTAATACGTCAACTTCTACGGTAGGATTGCCACGGCTATCTAAAATTTGACGGGCATGTACTTCAATAATGTAACTCATGTTCGATTGCTTATTTTATGATTGATTAGATGGGTATTAAGGATGCAATTTAAGTAATTATGGGCGTTTCTAAGCCACTTGTTAGGGACCTAAATACAGATTCTAGACTTTGACTCTTATTGTGAAGCAGATTGGATAAAGAATCGTTGGCCACAATTTGACCTTTTGATAATATTAAAGCGCGCTCACAAATGGCTTCTACTTCTTGGAGTATATGTGACGAAAAGAGTACTGTTTTAACGGCACCCTGCGCCTGTATTACGTTTCTGATTTCAATAATTTGGTTGGGATCCAGGCCTGATGTAGGCTCGTCTAACAATAACACCTGTGGGTTATGTATGAGCGCTGCGGCTAGTCCTACCCGCTGTTTGTAGCCTTTTGAGAGCTGTCCAATTTTTTTATGTGACTCGTTCCCAAGGCCGGTAAGTTCAATACAATTTGACACTGCATTTGATACCTCCGTGAGCGTATGCGCTTTTCCGATAAAAGAAAGGTATTCTTTCACGTACATGTCAAAATAAAGCGGATTGGCTTCTGCCAAATACCCTATTTGCTTTTTGGCTGCAATAGGTTCTTTTACCACATCAATTCCGTTTACGATAACCGAACCAGCATCTGGCTTCAAATAGCCTGCTATCATTTTTAAAGTGGTGCTTTTACCAGCTCCATTGGGGCCTAAAAAACCAACCACCGAACCTGCGGCCACAGAAAAGCTAATCGATTGAACCGCTTTTTGCGTACCGTAGTTTTTACTTACCTCTTTTACCTCGATAGACATATTACAAAGATATCAATTCCTTTATGAGCGGGCCGCTTCAATTTCCTAAACAAACGATAAAATCAATGATTGTATTCTCCTTTGATGGCATAAAATCCAAAAATACTCATGCCTATGGCTATTGGAATAAATATCACTACAAAAACACCCCATTGTATCACTGTATCGATGCCAGGCTTCGTAGCAATTTCATGGGCCGCCGCGCGCACAATAAAATAAATGCATGCAGGACCTAATAACAACCATATGATACCAGCTAGTTTTTTTATTTGATTCATGACAAGTATTTTAATCGTGTTTGGTATTAATTTTTGAGTCCAAATAAAGGGTACCGATAATCATAGAAACAGCTGCAACAATAATGGGATAATGTAATCCCGCTAGTGCATCTGCAGTATACATGGTAGTTAGTAGTGTTGCAATAAAAGGTGTTAGGCCGCCAAACACACCATTACCGATATGATACGGTAACGACATGGAGGTGTACCTAATTTTTGTAGGAAATAATTCAACTAAAAATGCTGCGATGGGGCCGTATACCATGGTCACATACACAATCATAATAAATACAATTAAAACCATCTTCCAATACACACCATTAGCTAGTACTTTACTTATTTTAACAACCGGTTTTACAGTTGTTTGTGCGGGGTTCACAAATAAAGTATCGGTGGTGGTGGTGGTCACTATCGTGCCATCTGTGTAAGATTTTGTTGCCAGTGCGGTACGTATAAAATTCCCTGAATTTGGAATAGAAACAGAATTAATTTTTGAAGTAGCTTCCGCTACCACTTCTGTTTTTGTAGCCGTATCGGAAAGGTCTAAAAGCCCTTTAAACAGTGGCTTATAGGTCACAACAGCAAGAAACATACCAGCAAGCATAATCCATTTTCTACCGATCTTATCACTCCAAGAACCAAACACTACAAATAGTGGCGTGCCAAATAAAATAGCCCAAATTAAAATGGTTCGTGACTGATCAAAATCTATTTTACAAACATTTTCAATAAATGATTGCGCGTAAAATTGACCGGTGTACCATACCACACCTTGTCCCATGGTTGCACCAAAAAGTGCGAGTAACACCATCTTTAAATTTTCTTTATTTCCAAAGCTTTCCTTTAAAGGATTTACAGAAATAGCACCCTCCGATTTTAATTTAGAAAACAGCGGCGACTCCTGCATTTTTAAACGGATATAAATAGAAACGCCTACAAGTACAATAGAAAATAAAAATGGAATACGCCATCCCCATGCATTAAATTTTGCAATTGAAACAGCAGGGTCAATATCTAAACTATGTCGCGTAAATAAAATCACACTCAATGAAACAAATAAACCGAGTGTTGCCGTTGTTTGAATCCATGAAGTATAATAACCCCGTCTCCCTGCTGGTGCATGTTCTGCCACATAAGTTGCAGCACCGCCATATTCACCACCAAGCGCAAGGCCTTGCAACAAACGAAGCGTTAATACTATGATAGGCGCGGCAAAACCAATAGACTCGTAACTGGGCACAAGCCCAATGGCAAATGTAGATCCGCCCATTAAAACAAGGGTTAACAAGAAAGTATATTTACGGCCCACTAAATCGCCAAGCCTTCCAAACACAAGGGCACCAAATGGCCTCACAATAAAACCTGCAGCAAATGTAGCAAGGGTAGATAGCAGCGCAGCCGTAGGGTTTGTTTTAGGAAAAAATTGACCGGCAATTACGGTGGCTAGACTTCCAAAAATGTAAAAATCGTACCACTCAATTAATGTACCAAGTGATGAAGCGGTAATAACCTGCCAAATTTTATTTTCTTTTTTCATGGGCAACGCAAATTGTTGCAACAACTTACGTTATTGAATGGATTTTACCAATTTTTTTGGGCGTATACACGAACAACTGTTCATTAAATCTTTGCTTAATAAATGAATGATAAAATAGTTAGTGCCGTATATTTATACCCTTAACCGACGAGCCATGAACTACCCTTATCAGCTTACTAGCTTTGATGCCTATAAAGAAGCCTATAAAAAAAGTATTGAAGACCCCGCTGCATTTTGGAGTGATGTTGCC
>JBEDIY010000033.1:0-3235 GCA_041173245.1 Bacteroidota bacterium
GCGCACGAAGAATTAGAGGCTAGAAAATTAACAGGCCCTGCTGTTTTAATTCCTTAATTAAAATTGTCTGACAATAAAGAAAAAGAAATTATTGAAGTTAAAGAAGTAGAAGCTGAACGAATTAATAATAATGAAACATTTAGACCTCGATTTAAAGCAATACGCCTAAGCCCACTCTTTCTTGTTGGAATATTAATTTATGTAATTACTGCGTTTTGGGGTTTATTTGTTTGTTTTGATGTTGTGAAAGAAGTCTTTGGTCCCATAATTGCTTTTTTAGGATTAATATTTTTTCCATTCATACTCGCTCTTGCTCCTTGGTATGCAGCGCTAGCTAATCATGATTATTATCCATTACTAATTGTTTATGGTGGTGCAATTTTAGGAACTTTTTGTTTTAAATTTGCAATGAGATCTACGTTTAAGCGCTGAAGATGGTGCCCTAATACGGACTTGAACCGCAAACCTACTGATTACAAATCAGTTGCTCTACCAATTGAGCTATTAGGGCATTTAGTAAAAAAGAGATTTTAGTACATAATCTAAAATATAAAAACAAACATTATTTTGATTAAATTAAATCAATAAACTCAGTATTTTGAAGTAAAATTAAGTTTACAAATAAAAAAGAAAATTTTGTAACCTTTAACGCCATATTCTACTATTAAATTTTTAGATTTCTTGTTTAAAATTTAGCATTTAATTGAAAACGTAACGCATTCGTCTGACCCGCATTAACAGCTTGAGTAAACTCATAAGTCAAACTAGCTATCACTTTATCTTGAAGATCATAATTAGCACCAACTCGAGCTAACCAATTTGATGTTGCAAGTTTATCTACCCCTATATTATAGTTTGTGCTATCGCCTACATAATGCATATTTACGTCGGATTTTTTTGTAAAATCATAGCCATACTCCAATGAGCTAAAAGGTTTTAAACGACCCTCAGCAAGATGAATATTATAAATCATTTCAGTACCTAAAGATGCCATTCCGCGATTAACGTTTTGATTTTTGTAAGTGAGAGCAAGCGAACCTCCTGACTCAGAATAATTTTCCAACTCGATGTAAGCAACTTGTAGCTGTCCATATGGGGTAAGTGTTATTTTATCCTCTATGTATGGCTTAGAATAAATTTTAGCTGAACCAAAGATCATATTCACCTCACGTTCTCCTGAAAGGGTTTGTGAACCATCAACGCGACGATTGCCCATTTTATTTTTCCCTATTCCTATTGTAGTTTCAACTGGTGTTAAGTTAATTTCATTAAATCGAGAGTAAACTGCAAAACTTAAATTATCAGACTTAACTTTACTTCCTAAAGAACCAATGTCTACATCGTCCTTACCAAAAGTTAGGGAAAAACCTAATATACCATTTCCCCAATATGGCTTGTCTATTCCCAAACTAATTCCATAACTATCAAATTTTTGATCAGAAACATTTGATGATGAATTAAATTTTCCAATTCTAAACTCACCTTCACTCCAAGCCGACCAGTCCCCAAAAATTGTTCCATCCGTGGGATTTAGATTCTTAAGAATATTAGTTTGTTTTTTTAATTCACCCATTGCTAACTTAAATGCATTGGTTTCAATATCTGATACAATATCACTGGTGCTAGATTTTTTTTCATAATTTGCAGCTAGAACTGCAATATCTGAAAATTTTGTTTCCTTAAAACCTTTTGAGGTTCCATTAACCAGTTCATTTAAATAAGGATTAGCAAGCAAAACTTTTACTCCTTGACGAGATTTTTGAGCTAAATCTTTATTATTATTTAACCAGCTGAGACGTGAGTCTACCGATCGTTGACTAATCTTTTGAAAATTAACCGTTGTATTTGCTGATGCTTTAATTATTCCAACTACATCTGCTTTAGTGTTTGGTTTAATACCATATGTCCAACTAAATTGGGTTGAGGCAACGTTATTATTACCAGCAGAGTCTGTAAATGTTCCAGCAGCAACATTAATCGTTGCAATTCCTGGAGTTGTGGGTGTGAATGTTGCAGTATAAACAGTGCTAGAAGTTGCAGAAAAATTACTAATCGCTCCATTTGTGACTGTAATATCGCTTGCTGCAAAATTTGTTGTGGCTTTATTAGAAGTAAAAGTAATTAATAAAGTGGCTTTATCAGAACTAGCTCCGCTAACTACTTCAGCAGCAGTAATGGTCATAGCAGGAACAGTTCCATCATAAGTCCAGCTAAATTGTGTTGCGGCTGTATTATTATTTCCTGCAGCATCTGTAAATCTGCCTCCAGCAACATTTATAGTAGTAGCACCCGAACTAGTTGGTGTGAATGTTGCAGTATAAACAGTGCTAGAAGTTGCAGAAAAATTGCTGATAGCTCCATTTGTAACTGTAATATCACTAGCTGCAAAATTTGTAGTTGGTTCACTAGATGTAAATGTTAATGATAAATTAGCATTGCTAGTTGTAGAGCCACTAGTTACGCCAGCAGCGGTTATATTCATAGTTGGAGGCGTTGCATCCGCAACTGCAAATTTAATTCCTTTAACTATAATGGTATTAGTCCAAGGACCGGAACCTCCACAATCTGGATTTGCAGGATTGTCCTGATAGCATGTTTCGCGCCAGTTAATAAATTTAATTATTTTAACATCATTATTTGGAAAGAAATCTCTATTAACCGATAACCAATAATTTGTATTAGCATTTGACCAATGTGAATAATTAAAAAACCTTGTATTAGAAGAGTTGAACATTACAGCACCAAAATCATGTCCACTTCCTGTATTAAATGCAATATCATTAATATTTACTGGTGTTGAAAAAGTAAGTATCAAATGACCTTGTGGTGATCCTGGTAAATAAATATGACCGTTTTCAGCTACAACATTTCCTCCAAGTGAATGAGTAAATGTTAAATTAACGCCATTTATAGTGCCTGTAACAGTTGTGCCTGTTTGATTTGGAACGTCAGCAGTTGTCCACTGTGTCCCCCCATGTTTAGATACTGTCGTAAAATCATGAGCATTTACACTCTTAAAAGTGAGAAAAAAAATTATTAATGAAACGAAACTTTTAACGAAAAAGCTCACAACAAATAATTTAATTTTTTTTTAATTTTTGATTTAAAATTAACACACATCCAAAAATTAGCACAGGTAGTCCAAAAATTAAATTATTAGTCCATTGTAGGCCTTCAAAAATCGTTGAAATAATTAATGCAATAATTGGCATAATCACACCAATATATCCTGCCC
>JBEDIY010000034.1:0-2987 GCA_041173245.1 Bacteroidota bacterium
TAAATGAGGGAGCTTTAAGTAGGTTAGACCATAATCTAAGTAATCATCAAGTTGAACTTAAAATGCTTGTAGATGATATTGATTGGTTAATAAATGAAACTAAGGAATATGAGACAATAGACGTGTATGCAAAAAAATTATATGATAATAGAAGTAACTTACTAAATAAGTTAAAAATGGTACTTACGTTTTATTTTTATTTTGAACAATGTATAAATATTCCTTCTAAAAATAGTACTAAAGGTCCATTGCAATTTCAAAGAATGCGAGATCCTAGATATGACTCTTTGGTTTCACAAATTGCTAAGAATTCATTTGGAGACATAAAATTAAATGATAAAATTAAAATATTAACATGGAACTATGACATGCAAATTGACCTTGCAATTAAAAATCATACTGATAAGGATATTTCCAAGGTAAAAATTGAATATAATATTTATCCTAATCAAAACACATATGATGATAGTAAATTTAATATCAATACGGAAAACTTTTGTGTTATTAAATTAAATGGAAACGCTTATTTAGACCATTTAGGATATAAAGATGATGGTATTGCACATATAATGTATGATGAAACTAATCAAAACGAGCAATCTAAAATAGCTAAAGCCTTACTAGTATATGTGTCAATGTTTTCTAAGAATCGAAGCTTTAGCGTGTCTCAATTTAAATTTTTTAATTTCGCATGGGAAGATGAAGAAAAGTATACAGGGTATAGTAAAACATTAGATGGTGTTAAAGCTATTGCGAATCAAACCAAAATTCTAATTGTTTGCGGATACTCTTTCCCGCCTTTTAATAGTATTATTGACATGCAAATACTAAATGAAATGTGGCCCGCTGAGATTCATATTCAAGATGAAAAACCACAAATTATTGAAAATAGAATTAGAGAATTAAATCCTAAATTTAATTCAGATGGAGATAAAAGTTTTCCCAAAATCAAATTTAAGTACATAAACAAAGATGAAAATTTTTCATTTCCGTCACTTCATTATATTAGCTAAACAGCAAGCTTTATACCTCAATCACACTAATCGGCCACACTAATTTAATCACGATCTAAAAATATGATTTTCTCGACCTTGTTTGCGTCTTTGATATTATATAAAATAATGGTTATCAATTAATTGTGTAAAGTGATTTTCTTGGTCCACACTAAAACAATTTCACACTAAATCACCGTAGATCACTCTTAATCATCATTAAAGTCAAATTTCCCCTCAAAAAATGAATTTTAAAGGCGTTTGAAGGTGATTTGAAATTATTTAAACTGTGCGTCAACAGGTGCGTATCTAATTAATGCTTTAAGCATCCAATGGGTACCACCCATATTCCATCTTTGCGTTGGTATGCATTTTGTCCTCCAGTTAGTATCATCAAAAAAGCGGCCTTTCCCATTTTTTCTTCATTGACTTTTTCTTTAAGGGACAATAAATTTTTGGCAGCCTCCTCAATTTCTTTGTTTCCTAGTTTTACTTCAACAGCAGCCCAACGTCCATCATGGAGTCGAATAATTAAATCGGCTTCTAATCCATTTTTATCTCGATAATGAAATACGTCTCCATCATTTGCTTGTGCATAAATTCGTATATCACGTGTGCACAATGATTCAAATAAAAATCCAAAATAGGAGAAGTCATTTAGAACGCCTTCTGGATTCATACGCATAACAGCTGTTGCGATTGATGGGTCTACAAAATGCCTTTTTTCAGTAGTTCTAATGGCCGTCTTTGAACGTAATGATGGCGCCCATGCTTGTAGGTCTTCCACTACAAAAATTCTTCGAAGTGCATTGATATAGGAACTAATTGTTTTGTCTGAGATACTTATGTCAGTTGCTTCGATATCATCTTTTATTGTTTGATAAGTAGCTGTAGTAGCAATATTGCGCGCTAAGGAGCGAAGTAATAATCGCACTCTTTCTGGATTTTTTTCTATACCATCCACCCGAGATACATCCTGATTAATTATAGCTTCAACATAATCCATTGCCATCCGTAAACTAGGTAATCCTTTAAGATCAATACTTGCTGGCCATCCACCTCGGCACAAAACATAGGCAATTTTTTCAATTGTTAATTCTGATATTGCTCCATCATCTACCTGATTCCCTTCAAATAATGCACGTAATGAAATTTGACCGCTTGACTCTTTGGATTCATACAAGCTCATTGGTCGCATCTTTAATCGAGCTATACGACCTGTTCCAGTATGGGCTGTTTCATTTACGGGAGGCACCGCAGAGCCTGTTAAAATAAACTGTCCTCTTGCTGATCTTTGATCTACTTCAAATCTAACAGCATCCCATAAAATTGGAGCTACCTGCCATTCATCTATAAGCCTTGGTGTTGCACCTTTAAGAAGTAAAGAAGGTTTTGTATCCGCCATTGCATGATAGGAACTAGCATTGTCTGGGTCTTGCATAAATACCATACTTTCAGCAGCATTACTTGCAGTGCTCGTTTTCCCACACCATTTGGCACCTTCTATTAGTACTGCACCCGATGATTCTAGTGCTAGCTTTAATTCTGCGTCGCATAGCCTTGGTAAATATGGCTTATTACTCATTTTTGCTACTTTTATTAAGTAAATGTAAGCATAATTACCGATTTTGGCGCTGTTTTACTTCCGATTTTGGCGCTGTTTTACTTCCGACTTTGGCATAATTATTTCAATATGATGTACATTTTTCTATTGCTCATAAAGTCCGGAACGGAGCAAATATTCACTATTTTTGCCCTACCCCCACAAACACCCTATCAATCAATACTTTAAATAGCGCACCCTGGCACATTTACCTAAAATATTCGTTTTGTTAGTGCTTGGGTTCTTATCTAATGGGGTAATATCGCAGCCCTCGTCATATATAATTAACAGCAAATTCCAATTTGCCAGAGAAGCGCAGTTTATTGCAGGTAAAGATTCTACCTGGTCTATGGTTATACAAAGTGGCGAAGCCGAGATTAAAAAAAGTATAG